>NZ_JBSGGG010000014.1:0-264260 GCF_053603795.1 Nocardia sp. NPDC004123 | reverse complement strand
GAGTAGGTTTTGTGTGTTGTTTGAGAACTGCTCAGTGGACACGGCACGCACGACGGACTCGAACCGAATCGCCTGCGCTGCTTGGTGATTCCCGATTCCGAGGCACCGACTCTCGGCCCCGGCGTCAGTCCCGCCCCGCCGACATGGTGGGGGCGGCCGCGCGGACCTAGACTCCGATCATGACCACCGACGCCACCCCGGAACTGGTCGTCTACCGCCGCCCGGGTTGCCCCTACTGCTCCCGCATGCGCCGAGTGCTCAATCGCCACGGCATCGTCCACCGCGAGGTCGACATCTGGCAGGACCCGGAGGCGGCCGCCTTCGTCCGCTCGGTGGCCGACGGCAACGAGACCGTCCCCACGGTCGTCCTGCGCGACGGCGACTCCGAACGGAACTGGGTGAACCCGCATCCCAAGCAGCTGATCGCCACCGTGACCGCGGACGCACCGAGCCTCACGGGCGGGCCGCGCAAGTTCTGGTCGTTCTAGCCGGGAATCCCTGGCGGGCAACGAATCTCATCGCGACCCAGAGTCGCACCGCGACGCGGAGAGCCCGCCGCGATCATGGAATCGCGGCGGGCTCTCGGTTGTCCGGCGGGCCTCAGCCCAGCAGGCGCCAGTCCTCCAGGCCGTCGTACAGCGGGAAGTCCTGCGCCAGCGTGGAAACGCGCTGACGCAGCGAGTCCAGGTCGGCGGAGCCGGTGAGGGCGGCGGCGATGATGTCGGCGACCTCGGTGAACTGCTCGTCGCCGAAGCCGCGGGTGGCCAGCGCCGGGGTGCCGATGCGCAGGCCGGAGGTGACCATCGGCGGGCGCGGGTCGAACGGAACGGCGTTGCGGTTCACGGTGATTCCGATTTCGTGCAGCAGATCCTCGCCCTGCTGACCGTCCAGCTGCGAGTTGCGCAGGTCCACCAGCACCAGGTGCACGTCGGTGCCGCCGGTGAGCACGGTGATGCCCTTGGCCTTGGCGTCGGGCGCGGTCAGGCGCTCAGCGAGGATCTTGGCGCCGGAGATGGTGCGCTCCTGGCGCTCCTTGAACTCCGCGCTGCCGGCGATCTTGAAGGCCACGGCCTTGGCGGCGATGGCGTGCATGAGCGGGCCGCCCTGCTGACCCGGGAAGACCGCGGAGTTCAGCTTCTTGGCGAACTCCTGCTTGGCCAGGATCAGACCGGAACGGGGGCCGCCCAGGGTCTTGTGCACGGTCGAGGACACCACGTCCGCGTGCGGCACCGGCGACGGGTGCAGCCCGGCCGCGACCAGACCGGCGAAGTGCGCCATGTCGACCCACAGGTAGGCGCCGACCTCGTCCGCGATCTCACGGAAGGCAGCGAAGTCCAGGTGCCGGGGGTACGCTGACCAGCCGGCCACGATCACCTTCGGGCGGGTGTCGCGGGCGATCTTGCGCACCTCGTCCATGTCGACGCGGTGGTCTTCCTTGGCGACGCCGTAGGCGTGGACCTCGTACAGCTTGCCGGAGAAGTTCAGGCGCATGCCGTGGGTGAGGTGACCGCCGTGCGCCAGATCCAGGCCCAGCAGCTTCTCGCCCGGGTTCATCAGCGCCATCAGCACCGCGGCATTGGCCTGCGCGCCCGAATGCGGCTGGACATTGGCGAATTCCGCGCCGAACAGCTCCTTGACGCGGGCGCGGGCCAGATCCTCGACGATGTCGACGTTCTCGCAGCCGCCGTAGTAGCGGCGACCCGGGTAGCCCTCGGCGTACTTGTTGGTGAGCACGCTGCCCTGCGCCTGCAGCACCGCGCGCGGCACGAAGTTCTCCGAGGCGATCATCTCGAGGGTGTCGCGCTGGCGAGCGAGTTCGCCGCCCATCGCGGACGCGACCTCGGGATCGAGTTCGGCGAGGGACTGGCTGTTGACAGAGGCGCTCGTCTGGGTCACGCCGCCGAGTCTATTGGCCGCTGCCGCCGAGCCGATCCGGGGGTTCTCTGTCTCGTTCATCGCGCACCTCCGTTGTCCGGGTACCCCGAATACGGTTCGGGGGTCGCCAGGCACCCAGGCGCGCGGTGCCGGACTTCGGTGCTTCCCGGTGGTTGCTTCCACCTCGAGTGCGCCAGTCGCGGTCCGGTCATCCTATCTCGCGACCGGCGGCGACCATCCGCCGGTCGCCACGCGCGAAGGAATCGTGCCCCGGAAATTGGGGGCAGAGGAATCGTCGGCGCAGGAGAGACGACCGAATCGCCGTGAGCGGTGGACATCACTATGAAATCAGGCTATGGCAGGGCAACAAATCTCGGTAATGTATCGCCGCGCTGGCACAGTTACGCCAGTGACATTGGCCCATCCGATCTTTCGAGGAATCTTTCATGAGCGCTGACGCCACCACCATCCAGTCCCTGATCTTCACCCTGCTCAAGACCATGTGCACCATGTCCAGCGGCGGCGCGTCCTGTGCCAGCTGGGGCGCGTAAGCACCAATCAGGACGTCGGGGAGTACCCCTCACATGCGGCGGATCGCGCCGGGTGTGAGGGGTTCGTCCAAGAGACGGCGAAAACGCTCGGACCGGTCTTCCGGATCGGCTGCCCGGTCCAGCCACCCTCCCAGCAATCGATATCCCTCCACATAGGTGGAGATATAGGCCCGCCACAGCGGCGATGACAGGAATCGCAGCGATTGCGCGGCCCGCTCCGGAGTGACCAGACTCCAGCGCTGCAGAAATTCCGACACCTCGCCGGCATCCCGCCGGCGATCGTGCAGCAGCAGCGCGGCATCCTGGCGCACGCTCAGCAGATTCGCGGACGCGTTCGAAATCCTTTCGGCGCGTTCGCCATCGAAGCGCAGCCCCAGGTCCGCGTAGATCTCCTGCGCCCAGCGGCCCCAGCCCGGGCCGACGATCGACTTCAGGGCCAGATCGGCCAGCCCCTCCGCCATCAGGCACTGCGGGGTGTTCACCAGGAACAGCGTCTGCTCGGCCTGCCCCGCGCCCACCAGCCCGGCCTCTTTCCGGCAGTGCTCGGTGTGATGACCCGGGTAGGCCTCGTGCGCGATCAGTTGCGGCAGCTGTGACATGTGCTGCTTGAGATCGGAATTGATGGCCACCCGGGATTGATAGTTGCCCAGGTAATAGTTGAAGCCCGACCACGGCTTGTCGCCCACCACTTCGTATTCCACGTGCTCGTTGTCCGGCAGCGGATAGCGGTCGCGCACGAGTTCCCGCAGCGCGCCGGAGAACGCGGCCACGCATTCCTTCAGGCGTTCGGGCGGAATCTCGTCCTGGCGGCGGTGCACGGTAATCCGGTCGAGCAGTTCGCCGTCACCGGGCAGCACCTCGTCCAGCTGCCGGTGTGCCTCACGGTAGTTCTCGGTATCGCCGGGGGTGATAGCCACGTCGAAGTAGGCCCGGACCTCGTCGACGAAGTTGATGTCCTCGCCGGCGAATTTGCGGCCCGAGCATTCCATCGCCCGCAGGTGCGCATCCAGGAATTCGACGCGCTCCGCGGGCAGGCCCGCCTCGGGCAGTTCCTTGCGCAGTGCGGCTGCCCCGTGGGCGATATCACGCGGCTCCGGCGCGGGCGCGTTCTCCACCTCGCGGCGCAGGCCGGGATCGCCGGTATAGGCGTCCACGAAACCCTCTTCGAGCCGGTCGAATGCCAGACCCAGCCGCAGATATTCAGTGACCAGTGGATGCGCTCTGTTCAATTTGCCCTCCGCTTCGCTCCGGGCGGGTTCGCGGCCCTGGAGGTCTCGATTCTTCCCTCCCTCCGCTCCTCCGCTGCGCTCCCCCGCTCCACTCAGTCCAGAATCGAGACGGGCCGCGAACCATTATGTCCTTCAGCCGCCCGTATCAGCCTGTCGTGCAACCTCACCGGATACGCCCAGGGGCTGAGGTGTTGCCCATCTCACTAGAGTTACCCGTCAGTAGCAACACCTGGTGTTCACCCGAATGTTGGAGCCGAGCACAATTCGGCTATGCGTGGAGTGTTGGCCGGATCGCCGGGCACGGCGACGATGCGGCTTCCCGAGAGCTGTTGTTGTCGGCCGGCCCGAATGCGGGGACACGAGTGTCGAGTACGGGGACGCGGGTCTCGAGTGCGGGGACACGAATAATGGCGCGGATGAGCGAGCCCAGCCCCTACGTGGAATTCGACCGCAAGCAGTGGCGCACCCTGCGCAAGTCGACTCCCCTGGTCCTCACCGAGGAAGAACTGGTCGGCCTGCGCGGTCTGGGTGAGCAGATCGACCTCGAGGAGGTGGCCGAGGTCTACCTCCCCCTGGCCCGTCTCATCCACCTCCAGGTCGCGGCCCGGCAGCGCCTGTTCGCCGCCACCGCCACCTTCCTCGGCGAGACCCACCCGGACCGTCAGGTGCCGTTCGTCATCGGCGTGGCGGGCTCGGTGGCCGTCGGCAAGTCCACCACCGCGCGTGTGCTGCAGGCGCTGCTGGCGCGCTGGGACCACCATCCGCGGGTGGATCTGGTCACCACCGACGGATTCCTGTACCCGACAGCCGAACTCACCCGGCGCGGCATCATGCACCGCAAGGGCTTCCCGGAGTCCTACGACCGGCGCAAGCTGCTGCGCTTCGTCACCGAGGTGAAATCCGGTGCGCACGAGGTGTGCGCGCCCGTCTACTCGCACATCGCCTACGACATCGTGCCCGGCGAATACCACTGCGTGCGCCAGCCCGACATTCTGATCGTCGAGGGCCTGAACGTGCTGCAGACCGGGCCGCGGCTGATGGTGTCGGACCTGTTCGACTTCTCGGTCTATGTCGACGCCCGCATCGAGGACATCGAGAACTGGTACGTGCAGCGCTTCCTGTCGCTGCGCAGGACCGCCTTCCAGGATCCGAATTCGCACTTCCACCACTACGCGAACTTCAACGACCAGGAAGCCAGCAACCAGGCCAAGGAAATCTGGCACAACACCAACCGCCCGAATCTGGTGGAGAACATCCTGCCGACGCGCCCGCGCGCGACGCTGGTGCTGCGCAAGGACTCCGACCACTCCATCAACCGGCTGCGACTCCGGAAACTCTGAGCTCCCCCGCCTCCCCGGGACTTCAGCGGACGGCTCGGTGCCGTCGGCAGTTTCGCATCCGTGCCGGCGGTTGGGAGCCGAACCTATTGTGGACGTACCCGGCGAGTTACCCTCGCCGCACGAGATCAGTCGTCACGTTGGTTCATAGCTTCCAGGCGGCATCGAGTCGGGCGGCGACATCGATATCGGTGGCTGCCTGGATGTGCGGTTTGGAGATCTCCGTGGCGATATAGCGTGCGACGAAGCGGCGGATCTCGTGGTCGACGCTGGCGAGAATGCGTAGCAATTCCCCGCGGCGGGTCGCGCTGGCGACATTGATGCGGACATTGCTGGGCTGCGGCTCGTCGATTTCGATGAGGACCCGCAGCGGCTCCGCGGTGCGGACGGTCAGGTGCAGGTGAATGGTGCCGTCCACCCGGAACGGATACCGATCCACCGCCAGATCGATGAGCAGGTCGACCTTGAGCGGGATCACCAGGTCGAACGAAATCAGGTCGTCCACTTCGCGATTCAGCCGTGGCCGCCCGAGCCGCACGGTGGCCGAGAGTTTCGCGAGCTTGCCGGGACCCGCCCCGATCGGCCCGAATTCGAACGCCTCCCCCGTGAGCTTCTCGAACGCCCCGGCTATCCGCTCGGTGGAGGCGGCGTATTCCAGGAATCGGCGGCCGAAGTCCTCGTAGCTGATGTACGGCACCGCCACGACCTGACTCTCGGCCGGGCCACTCAGCCCTTCACGCAGCTCGCTCATACTCCCCGACGGTACGGCAGCGACCGTCCCGCGAACACGGAAGCCATTGCACTGCAATGGAACCGTTGATTCGCCGTGTTCTACACCCCGAAGCGGCGGTGCCGCGCCGCGTAATCGCGCAGGGCGCGCAGGAAATCCACGCGCCGGAATTCCGGCCAGTACGCCTCGGTGAACCAGATCTCCGAATACGCGCTCTGCCACAACAGGAATCCCGACAGCCGCTGCTCGCCGGAGGTGCGGATGACGAGATCGGGATCGGGCTGGCCGGAGGTGTAGAGGTGCTGGCCGATGGCGTCGACGGTGATGGACTGGACCAGATCCTCGCCGGTCTCGCCCGCGTCCATCTCCTGGCGGACCAGCGAGCGCACCGCGTCGGCGATCTCCTGGCGGCCGCCGTAACCGATGGCGACATTGACGTGCACGCCGGTGCGGCCCTCGGTGCTCTTGGCCGCCTCGCTCAGGCGCCGGGCGAACTCGGCGGGCAGTTGATCGAGGGCGCCCACGATGCGGACGCTCCAATTCTGTTCCGGCGCAGAGAGTTCGTCGACGACGTCGGTGATGACCTCGAAGAGGGTCTCGAGCTCGTCGGAGTCGCGGCGCAGATTCTCGGTGGAGAGCAGGTAGAGGGTCACCATCTCGATGCCCGCCTCGCCACACCAGCCCACGAGTTCGGCGATCTTCAGCGCACCGACTCGATGGCCATGGCTGATATCGCTGAACCCGTTCTCCCGCGCCCACCGCCGGTTGCCATCGCACATCACGGCGACGTGCCGGGGATGTTGTTTGCCAGCCAGCTGCCTGGACAGCCGTGACTCGTATATGCGATATGGGAGTCCACGCACCTGACTCGCAATCTTCACGGCCGCAACCCTACGCCCCCGGAACGGATGGCGGAGCGACCGGGACAGACGAGCGAAACACCCGGGGCTCGTAGTGACGACAGCCACTATGAAGGGTGGCCCGCCGCCAACCTACGCTACCGTAGGTTACCGAGGAGGAAACTAATGGCCGAGGCAATACAGCCGGTCGACCCGGCGGTGGGGGTCATCGAAACCGTCCGCGAGGAGCTGGAATTCATCAAGCCCCGCATGCGCGGATGGATTCACGCCTGGGCCGTGGGCGTCGCCGCCATCGCGGTGATCGTGCTGGTGTCGGTGGCGAGCACCGTGTCGGCGAAGGCCGCCTGGTCGACGCTGGTCTACGGGATCACGGTGTGCGGGGTTTTCGGGATCAGCGCGACCTATCACCGGGTGAACTGGAAGACCGCGCGGGCCCGCATGTGGATGAAGCGGGCGGACCATTCGATGATCTTCCTGTTCATCGCGGGCAGCTACACACCGTTCGCCCTGCTCGGCGTGCGCGGCAGCGCGGGCACCGTCCTGCTGAGCATGGTGTGGGCGGGCGCGCTGGCCGGGGTAGCGCTGAAGATGCTGTGGCCCACCGCTCCCCGATGGGTCGGGGTGCCGTTGTATCTGCTGCTCGGGTGGGCCATCGTCCCGGTGGCCGGGACGCTCATCCACCACGTCGGCTGGACGCCGGTGATCTTGCTGCTCGCGGGCGGTATCGCCTACAGCGTGGGCGGGATCCTGTACGCGTCGCGCTGGCCGGACCCGTGGCCGGAGGTCTTCGGGCATCACGAGTTCTTCCACGCGGCAACGGTGGTCGCGGCGCTGTGCCACTACGTTGCCATCTGGTTCGTGCTGTTGCGCTGATCCGAGCAATTACTCACAAACGTGCAATCCGAGGCGAACGTTCTCTAAAGTCTGCGACGTGACCAGCAGACTCATCCTGTGGGCGCTGCGGGCGCCGGGGGGTCTGTCTGCTGTCGTCATGGCGTGCAATCTCGGTGGCCTCGCGGTGATCACCACCGAACTTTTCCTGAGTGGTTTCCTGAGCCGGCTCGGACCGGACTGGATGGCCACCTTCATTCAGGTGTCGATCTATCCGTCCATCGGCGCGCTGGTCGGCATCATGCTCGCGGTGCGGGATCGGCACCACTACTTCAGCTGGCTGGACCAGCGCCGGCCACCGACCGAGGTCGAGGCGAAACGGCTGCTGCGGCTGCCGGTCGCGATCACCGGACGGGCCCTGGCCATCTGGCTGCCAGGTGTGTTCGTGGCCGCCTTCGTCTTCGCGCACGCCACCGAGGACCGCAGCTTCCCGGTGGTGCTGTCGATGTTCACCCTGGGCGGGCTGGAGTCCGCGGCGCTGACCTTCCTGATCGTGGACCGGCTGATCCGGCCGACCATTCCGGTGGTGGCCGAGGTGCTGGACGAGACCGCGCACTGGAGCAATACCGTGCTGGCCCGGGTGCTGGTCACCTTCGCGGTGGCGGGCGCGGTGCCGCTGTTCATGTTGATCACGGTGCTGGCCGACCCGTCCACCGATGCCCAGGACCGCATTCGGACCGGGATCTACATGGCCATCGTCGGCCTGTCCGCGGGCGCGGTGGCGACGGCGGCGCTGGCCCGGGCGGTGGCGACGCCCATGCACACGCTGCGCGATGCGCTGGACCGGATCGCCCGCGGCGATCTCGACGCCCGGGTGACGATCAACAGCACCAGCGAGATCGGGCGGCTCGAGCATTCGGTGAACGAGCTGGCCGCCAATCTCAGTGAGCGCGAGCGCATGCGGACCGTCTTCGGCCGGCACGTGGGTACCGAGGTGGCCGAGCGGGCGCTGTCGGGCAGCCCCAGCCTGACCGGCGACATGCGGGTGGCGACCGCGCTGTTCGTGGACGTGACCGGGTCGGTGGCCATGGCCACCGAGCTCGCCCCGCACGATTTCGTGGCCAAGCTGAATCGGCTGCTGTCCATCGTGGTGGCGGCCACCGAGGACAATCAGGGCCTGGTCAACAAGTTCGAAGGCGATGCGGCACTGTGCATTTTCGGCGCGCCCATCGCGCTCGACGACAATGCCACCCCGGCGCTGCGGGCCGCCCGCCGCATACGCGACGAGGTGGCCGCGCTGGGCGAGCTCGATGTGGGCATCGGCATCGCGCGCGGGCTGGTGTTCGCCGGTGATGTCGGCACCGACACCCGGCTGGAGTTCACCGTCATCGGCGACGCCGTCAACGAGGCCGCCCGCCTCACCACCGAGGCCAAACTGGTGCCGCGCCGCATTCTGGCCAGTCAGGCGGTCATAGACGCCGCCTGCGACGCCGAGCGCACGCAGTGGATCCTGCACGACACTCTCCACCTCCGCGGCCGCAAGGAACCCACTCCGGGCTGGACCGACGTGGTGTCCCCCGGAGCGCCCCACCGCAACGGCAGTGCCCCGCAGGCCGGCCCGCGACCGGCCGCACCCCCGTCTTCGGAGTCCGCCGGCCGGGCCACGGATCGCTAATCATCAACCCGCGCAAGGGTCGGCCCTGCACCTGGCGGGACCTGGCAATACTCCGGTGAGAAACATGAACCGAACACCTCCGGGACTGTATGACCGCCCGCTCCGGGCGGCAACGGATTAAGCACCGGCGGCGCGGCCGGGCTCGGCCCGTCGAATCGCGGTGTCGTACCTGAGGAGTGGGCGCATGTCGTACTCGCGGGGGATTCGGTGCGGACCGGGACGCCGGACAGTAGCGCTATGAATGAAATCGGCGCGTTCGAGCGGACTTCGGCCGCGGTGTGGGCACGGCCGCAGCGGGCGGTACTGGCTTATCGAGCGATCGTGGTCGCGCTGATCGCGGGCGTGGGCGAGACGTTGGGACGCGTCGCGCTCGCCCTCGATGAGCCCGGGGTCCACGTGGCCGGCCTCGCCCTCGGGGTGCTGATCCGGGCGGCGATCTATCTGACGGTCTTCGCGCTGGCCGCCCGGATGCTGGCCGGAAACCTGTGGGCGCGAGGGATTCTCGTGGTGGGGTTGGGCACGCTCGGCCTGGCCTCGCTGGCGGTCGAGCCGCTGCGGGCGGCGCTGACGGCCGAGCACCTCGGTGACCTCTTCACGCACTGGACCCCGAATGCGGTGATACTCGGGCTGTTTCGCGCCGCCCACCTCATCGCGGTGCTGGTCGCGGTGCCCGCCGCGGTCATGGCCGGGCACCGCGTCGACAGCGCGACCTGAACGCCGGCCGTGCCCGCAGCAGCGATCAGGCGGTGGGCGGGGGCAGCAGGCCGGCGCGCACATCCTCGACCGTGGTGACCGGGAGGTCGCAGACCGAGCCGCGGCAGATGTAGGCGGCGGAGGTGTCGCGCACCGGAGGCCGGTCGGCCAGCAGCGGCTGGGAGCCGACGGGGCCGGACACGATCACCGATCCGCCCGGGGCGGCGGCGCGGGCGGCCGCCACCAGCGTTGCGGCCCAACCGGATTCGCCATCCGGGCCGTCCACCACGGCCACCTGGATCGGGCCGCGCAGGGCTGCCTCCGCGACGGCGAGCCAGTGGCCGGCCGAGCGGGGCGCGCGAGCCAGCAGCACCGCACCCCGGGTCAGGGTGTGATCGGCCAGCTGCCGGTAGCGGTCGGCCCGCTGCGGGTCGGTGAGGGCGGCCGCGGTGAGCAGCGCCTCCGCGAGAACCGACGTGCCGGACGGGGTTGCGCCGTCCAGCGGGTCGCGCGGCCGGGTCAGCAGGGTCTCGGCGTCGTCGGCGGTGTCGAACCAGCTGCCGGAGGTTTCCGGATCGGCGAAGTGGGTGATGGCGGCGTCCAGCAGATCCTGCGCCGCGTCAAGCCAGTCCCCCTCGGCGGTCTGGTGCAGCGCGAGCAACCCCAGCGCCAGCCACGCGTAATCCTCCAGCACGCCCGGAGCCGCGCCGGGCACACCGCCCAGCGAGGCGCGGCAGACGCGGCCGCCGGTCACATGGGTGTCGAGCAGGAAGCGGGCGCACCGGACGGCGGCCGCGATCCACTCCGGATGTCCGTGTGCCGCACCGGCTTCCGCGAGCGCGACGATGGCCATGCCGTTCCAGGCGGTGACCGCCTTGTCGTCCCGCTCCGGCTGCGGGCGGCGCGCACGGGCGGCGGACAGTTTCGCCCGGATCGCCTCGAACCGCTCGTAATCGGCCGGTGTCGGATCGGCGTACCGGGTCAGCACCGAGGTGCCGTGCTCGAAGGTGCCCGCCGTGGTGACATTGAAAACCTCTGCCGCCCAGGCGCCGTCGAGCGCACCGAGCACACCGTTGAGTTCGGCGGGCGTCCACACGTACGTGGCGCCCTCCACGCCCGGCCCGCCCGGTTCCAGGTGGGTGTCCGCGTCCAGCGCCGAGGCGAAGGCCCCCTGCTCGGTACCGAGGTCCGTCAGCAGGAATTGCACGGTCTCGCGAGTCACCCGCAGCGCCAGCGGTTCCCACGCATCGGTCGCACGCTCATCGGCCGACGCGTCATACCCCCGCCGCGCCAGATGCGCGTACACACGCAGCAGCTGGGCATTGTCGTAGAGCATCTTCTCGAAGTGCGGCACCACCCACGCCGCATCCACCGAGTACCGCGCGAATCCGCCCCGCAGCTGGTCGTAGATGCCGCCGCGCGCCATCGACTCGCAGGTGAACGAAACAGTCTGCAACACAGTCGGATTACCGGTCAGCTCGTAATGCCGGAGCAGTCCCTCCAGCAGGGCCGACGGCGGAAACTTGGGCGCGCCCCCGAACCCGCCGTGCTGCCCGTCCACGTCCTTCGACACCGCACCGACCGCATGCTCGAGCAACTCCGGCCCGATCCCGATCTCCGCATCCGGCAACCCCGCGGTCTGTTGCCGCAGCGCGTCGGCCACCTGCGCCGCCGCCGTGTTCACCTCGTCGCGCCGGTTCCGCCACGTCTCGCTCACCGCTGTCAGCACCTGGGTGAACGACGGCATCCCGTGCCGCGGCGTCTTCGGGTAATACGTTCCGCAATAGAACGGCTCCCCCTCCGGCGTCAGGAAGCAGGTCATCGGCCACCCACCCTGCCCCGTCATGGCCACGGTGGCATTCATGTACACCGCGTCCAGATCAGGCCGCTCCTCCCGATCCACTTTGATGCACACGAAGTTCTCGTTCATGACCGCGGCGGTGGCCTCGTCCTCGAACGACTCGTGCGCCATCACATGACACCAGTGGCATGATGCGTATCCGATCGACAGCAGAATCGGCACATCCCGCTCGGCCGCCTCGGCCAGCGCCTCCGCATCCCACTCCCGCCAGTGCACCGGATTCCCAGCATGCTGACGCAAGTAAGGCGATGTCGCGCTGCCCAATCGGTTCATATCCCCACCCTTCCACACCCGGCGCTCACGCAACACGACCCAGACGCAGCCTCGGGCGGTTCGGGAGCAGCGGGCGAGCCAGCTGCCGAAGCGGCGGGTGAGGAGCGGCATGACGATCCACACCATGGCCGCGACGGTGATCGGGATGAGCAGGGCGAGCCGCAGCGGCGACGGCCGGCATGCGCGGGACATTGACCGCGCCGATGCTGTGACCGACGAGCACGATGTCCAGGGTCGGACCGCTCGCCGCCGCGGTGAGTGTCTCGCGCCACGGATCGAGCCGCGGCGCGTCGGTGCCGGGCAGGTTGGGGATGACGACGCGGTGCCCCATGCGGTCGTGAATTGCGCCCGCCGAGGTGGCCGACGGCCGCTACTGTGCGCCGATGGCCGGGCTGATGGCGGTGCCGCCGCTCACATCAACCACATTGGCGGTGATCCAGCGGGCGTCCTCGGAGGCGAGAAAGGCCACCACATCGGCGATATCGGCAGGCTGCCCCACCCGGCCCAGCGCGGTCATGGCACTGATGCCGGCCCGCACCTGCGGATTGCCATCGAAAAAGGCGGCCATCCCCTCGGTCTCGGTCGCACCGGCGGCCACCGCGTTCACGGTGATACCGCGCGGGCCGAGCTGTACCGCAAGGGTTTTGGTGAGCACATCGATCGCCCCCTTGCTCATCGCGTAAGCCACCTGCGACGGGGCCGCCACCCGCGGTGCGCAGGAGGAGATATTGACAATGCGACCGCCATCGCGCATCAACGGTATCGCCTGCTGCGAAATGAACAGCGGTGCAGACACATTCACCGCGAAGAGACTGTCCACCGCCGCCGGAGTCAGCTGCTCGATCGAGCCGTTGCCACCGCCGCCGCCCGCATTGTTCACCAGAATGTCCAGCCGCCCGTCGGGCAGGCTCTTCGTCAGATCGCCGAACAGCGCGTCGATTCCGGCCGGCGTGCTCAGGTCGGCGCGGATGGCGAACGCCTGCCCGCCCGCCGCTCCGATGTCCGCCACGGTCTTCGCCGCCGCTTCGTCATCGTGTCCGTAGTGCACCGCGACCACCGCGCCGTTCGCCGCCAACCGCAGGGCAATGGCGCGGCCGATTCCGCGAGAAGCGCCGGTAACGAGGGCGAACTTGCCGATCTGAGACATTGGAACTCCTGTGCTCGGGTTTGTTTCCTTGACACAGACGTTCGCCGACCGCGCTCACCAAACCCTCACCGTCTGCTCACCGACGGCGGACGCGCCGTGTTGACCGCGGACCGGCACCTGGCGCGGGCTCGCCCGCGAAGCCCTCGGCGAGGATTGAACTTCCTTGTCCCCGCGAACGCGCCCAACTGGGGTCCTCGCATACGAATCAGGCCTGGTCACACCACAAATCCTGACATCCCGCAGCGAAGACCACCGACTCTACGTACCGGCGATTTGCGACACCTGGGCGATGTGCTGCGCGCTGCACGCCCGATGGCCGGCGGTCATCGTGCCGCCCTCTGGTTGCGGAGCTCGGTGCGTGCGAGCGTGCTCTTGTGCACCTCGTCCGGTCCGTCGGCGAACCGCAGGGAGCGGATGCTCGCGTAGGCGGCGGCCAGCGGGAAGTCCTGGGACAGGCCGCCGGCGCCGAATACCTGGATGGCCTTGTCCAGGATCCACTGCACCGTGGCCGGGGTGGCGATCTTGATCGCTTGGATCTCGGTGTGCGCGCCCTTGTTTCCGACCGTGTCCATCAACCATGCGGTCTTCAACACCAGGAGCCGAAGTTGCTCGATACGGACCCTGGACTCGGCGATCCAATCCCGCACCACGCCTTGCTCGGACAGCGGTTTTCCGAATGCGACCCGCTCGTCCGCCCGCGCGCACAGCAACGCGAGCGCCCGCTCGGCGACGCCGATGGACCGCATGCAGTGGTGGATCCGGCCTGGTCCGAGCCGGGCCTGCGCGATGGCGAACCCGTCGCCCTCGTCGGAGATGAGGTTCTCGACCGGGACCCGCACATCGGTGAACGAGAGTTCCGCGTGGCCACCGTGGTCATGGTCGTCGTAGCCCAGGACATGCATGGCCCGATGGATCTCGAAGCCCGGGGTATCCCGCTCGACCAGGATCATCGACTGCTGGCGGTGTCGCTGCGCGGACGGGTCGGTCTTGCCCATCACGACGAAGATCTTGGCGTTCGGGTTCATGGCGCCGGTGATCCACCACTTGCGGCCATTGATGACGTACTCGTTGCGGTCGCGTTCGATCCGGGTCCCGATATTGGTGGCATCGGAGGAGGCCACGTCCGGTTCGGTCATCGCGAAGGCGGAACGGATCTCGCCGTCGAGCAGCGGTTCGAGCCACTTCTCGCGCTGTTGTCCGCTGCCGAAGAGTGAGAGCACCTCCATGTTGCCGGTGTCGGGGGCGGCGCAGTTCATCGCCGCCGGAGCCAAGTGGCTGTGGCCGGAGATCTCCGCGATGGCGGCGTACTGCAGGTTGGTGAGTCCCGCGCCCTCTTCGCCGGGCAGGAAGAGGTTCCACAGGCCGCGCCAACGGGCCTCGGCCCGCAGCTCCCCGATGATCGGCACCGAGTCCCAGGCCCACCTGTCGTCGAGCTGGGCCAGTTGTTCCGCGAAGACCTTCTCCGCCGGGTAGACGTGGTCGTTCATGAACTCGAGCATCGTCTCCCGCAGCTCCGCGGTGAGGGGGTCATATGCGAAGTGCATCAGCGGACCTCGTGCAGCGCGTCGAGACCGGCGTCGAGCAACGGGTGGATCGCCGCGCCGAGTTCGTCGAATCCCGCACCGACCGTCTGGCCGTTGAGATACCGGAAGTGAATGCCCTCGAGGATCGCGGCCAGCTTGAACGAAGCGAGACCGAGATAGAACCCGAACCGCGACAGGTCACGGCTGCTGGCCCGGGCGTAGCGCTCGATGATCTCCTGCTCATCGAGGAAGCCCGGAGCCGAAGCCGCATCGGCGACCACCTCACCACCGAGCAATTCGCCGAGCCGGTGATAGGTGAGCATCAGCGCCAGGTCGGTCAGCGGGTCGCCGAGCGTCGCCATCTCCCAGTCGAGCACCGCGGTGACCCGGTCGCCGGAGTCGACGAGCAGGTTGTCGAGCCGGTAGTCACCGTGCACGATGCCGGTGGCCGACTCCTCCGGCACGTCGGCGGCCAAGCGCTCGTAGAGGGCATCGGCCGCGGGAAGATCCCGGTTGTACGAGGCGTCGAGCTGTTTCTTCCAGAGATGCACCTGGCGTGCGAGATAGCCCTCCGGCTTGCCGAATTCGGCGAGGCCGACCTCCGACGGGTCCACCCGGTGGAGTGCGGCCAGGGTGTCCACCAGATGCGTCGAGATGACGCGAGTGCGTTCGACGCCGAGCGACTCCAGCTCCGCGGCCCGGCGGTAGGGCACACCGGCGCAGCGCTCCATCACATAGAAGGGCGCGCCGATCACGGCGTCGTCCTGGCACAGCGCGTACACCATCGGCACCGGCACCGTGGTCTGCTGCAGCGCCCACATCACGCGGTACTCGCGGGCCATATCGTGCGCGGTGGCCAGCACGTGGCCGAGCGGTGGCCGGCGAACGATCCAGCTCGACGCGCCGTCGGTGACCGCGTAGGTCAGATTGGACTTGCCCCCGGCGATCAGGGAAGCCTGCAATCGGCTTCCCGCACAGGGGATCTGGGTAGAGAACCAGGTGCCGAGTCGCTCGAGGTCGAGGCCCGGGGGCGCCTGGACGTCCAGGTCGGGAAGCTCTCGGTTGTCAGACATTGATCGCACCCGCCGTCCGGAAGAGCCCGGCGTCACCCAGCCGCTGCCCGCCATCGATGACGAAGGTCTCCCCTGTCACCCAGCTCGCCGCGTCCGAAACCAGGAACGCGATGACGGAGCCGATGTCTTCGGGCTCACCGATCCGCGACAACGCGGTGGCCGAATTCAATTGGTCCTCTTGCTCTTTCCACAGCGCTTCGGCCAACTTCGTCCGCACCACGCCTGGCGCAACGGCATTCACTCGCACCCGCGGCGACAACTCGAGCGCCAATTGCTTGGTGAGATGGATCAGTGCGGCCTTGGATGCGTTGTACACACCGAGGTTCGCCTCGAAACCCATCCCGCCGATCGACGCCGTATTGACCACGACGCCCCCGTGCTCCCCCATCCACGCGCGGGTCGCCAGCGAGGTCCACAGGATCGGCGCCCACAGGTTCACTTCGAAGGTTTTGGCGAAGCGGGCGTAGTCCTGGTCGCAGACCGGCCCATAGGCCGGATTCGTCGCCGCATTGTTGACCAGGATGTCGACACTGCCGAACCGTTCCAACGCCACGTCGATGCAGCACCGGGCCTCGTCCTCGTCGGCCGCGTGCGCGGCGAAACCGATTGCATTGCCACCGATTTCGGCCGCTGCGGCATCCGCGGATTCCTGCCCGCGCGACGTCACGACCACGTTGCCGCCCGCTGCCGCAATCGCTTGCGCCGCGGCCAGACCGATGCCGCGGGAAGCGCCGGTGACGATCGCGGTCCGGCCGGTGAGATCGAATCGGCTGGTGTCAGCGCCGGTTCTGCTGTGAGTCTGCAAGATTGTCCTCTGTGTCGAATTCGGATGGCTGTCGCCGCGGGTGCCACGCCGCACCTGTCAGCGCCAGTGATGGTGTTGAGAACCGGGTCGCTCATGCGAGCACTCCCGACTGCCGGAGCAGGGCCTTGAACTCGCCGTGATGGCGTAGTTGAGAGACGAGCGTGGCGACCAGGATGAGCAGCGCACACGCCAGCGTGACCAGGTAGCCCACCGTGTAGAGAGATGCCGTCGGCAGGTGGGTGACCGGATCGGTGTCGGCGCTGAGCACGCCGGTGATCAACGCGGAGCCGAAGGCGATGCCGATCGCCATCGTGGTGCCCGCCATGCCCGCGGCCATCCCGGCCTTGCGTTCCGGCACGAGCAGCTGCGGCACCGCGAAGGCGCCGCTGTATCCGGCGCGACTGCCGAGTCCGATGAGGGCGGCGCCGACGAGGTACTCCCACCACTGTCGATGGGCGACGACCAGAAATGCCAGCCCGAAAGCGGAGATCGACGCGCCGAGGACGAGCACCTCGCCCGGACGCCCCTTGGCGACACGTTTCTCCGCGACCTTGCCGCTGATGAACATCGTCAGGGCGAAGGGCAGCATCAGCAGGCCGGTGCCCAGGGCATCGACGCCGAGCCCGTAACCGGCGCCCCTCGGTGTCTGCGTGTAATAACTGACCAGCAGGAGGAACCCGGCGTCCACGGCACCGAACAGACCCGCGGACAGCAACGCGACCCCGACGAACGGCATCTTGAGCAACTTCAGATCGAAAACCGCTGTTGCCGAACGCCGTTGCGCGCGCATCCAGGTGATGCCCCCGATGATTCCGGCCACCAGCGGAATCAGCACGACATCGCCCCACACCAGCCCCTGGGTGAAGGTGAGGAGCACGGCAGTGAGCCAACCGAGCATCCAGACAGTGCCGAAAACACCGATCTTGCCGGCCGATTCCGGCTTCGCGGACGGGACGATGACCATCAGGGCCACCGTCGTCGCCGCGGAGACCAGCACCAGGATCCAGAAGAAGCTCGCGATCGACAGGCTGCGGACCGTCAGCCCGCCGCCGATCATGCCGGCGACGACACCCGTGCCGGTCGCCATGATCAGGACGCTGACGGCGGTCGAGACCTTGCTTCCGGGAAGGTGCCGGCGCAGGAATCCGATCGGCAACAGCTGCGCCGAGCTGCCGAATCCCAGTAGGGCACAGCCGAGAGTGATTGTGGGGTACGAGTTTCCGATGGCCGGGATCAGCGCCCCCAGCGTCAGGACGCTGCCCGACAGCAGTGCGGTGGTGCGGTCGCTGAGGACGTCGGCGAGCCGTGGAAGCAGGACGAACCCGGCGCCGCCACCCAGCGTCAAGGCCGTGAAGATCCAGGTCTCATCCGACAGGCCGAGTGCGAACTTCGCCTGCATCAACGGCAGCAGCGGCGGCAGCATGAACGTGACCGCGTTGGTGACGGTCGCCAGGAGTGCCGCGACGCCGATGAGCGAGAGACGCTTCGATGCCGTGCTCGGTGGTGGTGGTGCCATCAGGCCGGCGATATCGAACGCCTGGTGATTGTGGGCCATCGTCTTCTCCAAGGAACGCCGGCTGTCTCAACAAACTCGAATATGATTCGATTTCGAAGTAAGCTAGGTCACGATCCCCCGGGTGTCAATGGGCTCGACGGAAGGCGTTGACGGACCCGTCGGCCGACTTCATACTCAAATTCGAATTGAGTTCGATTTCAGGTATCGAAGCTGCCTCGGTTCACCGCAACGTACGCCGTGTATCCCAGCCCTAGGAGATTTGACAAGCATGATCATCAAGCGCAATGGGCGCTCCACGGAACACCGCTCGAGGCACGTCGACGTCTTGGTCATCGGCGCCGGGATCTCCGGAATCGGCATCGCCCACCATCTGAAGTGCGAACGCCCAGGGACGTCCTTCACGATCCTGGAGGCGCGCGAGGAGATCGGCGGCACCTGGAGCCTGTTCCGCTACCCGGGAATCAGATCCGACTCGGACATGCCCACCTTCGGCTACAGCTTCAAGCCGTGGACCAGCCCCCTGTCGATCGCCGAAGGGCCGTACATCCTCGAATACCTACGCAAGACGGCCGAAGAATGCGGGATCCGCGAGCGAATTCGCTTCGGCCACAAGGTGGTTGCCGCCGACTTCGACACCGGCTCAGGGCTGTGGACGGTAACGGTCCACCGGACCGGCAGCCGGCGTCCCGCGACCTTCACCTCGCGCTTTCTGTTCCTCAGCACCGGCTACTACGACTACGAGTCCGCCTTCGTCCCCGACTTCGAGGGCATCGGCGAGTTCACCGGACGGGTCGTCCATCCGCAGTTCTGGCCCGACGACCTCGTCTACGCCGACAAGCGCGTAGTGGTGATCGGCAGCGGCGCCACGGCTGTCACCCTGATCCCGTCGATGACGCCCCTGGCCAAGCACGTCACCATGCTCCAACGCTCGCCGAGCTACGTACTCTCGGCCCCCGGCGTGGACGTCACCACCCACCTCCTGAACAAGGTCGTCGGACCGGAGCGGGCACACCGGATCAGCCGGCGCAAGAACATCGCGCTCGGTCGGGGACTCTTCAAAGCGAGCAAACTGGCGCCGGGGCTGATGCGCAAGTTGCTCATCGCACAGGTCCGAGCTCAGCTGCCCGAGCACTTCGACGTCGACACGCACTTCACACCCCGCTACAACCCGTGGGAACAGCGCCTGTGCATGGTGCCGAACGGCGATCTGTTCAAGGCCATCTCCTCGGGGAAAGCGTCGGTGGTCACCGACCACATCGACAGGTTCACCGAGAACGGCATCCTGCTCCGATCGGGCCAGGAGCTGGCCGCGGACGTGGTCGTCACGGCCACCGGACTCAATATGCTCCCGTTCGGCAAGATCACCCTCAGCGTCGACGGGCAGCAGGCCCATCTCCCGGACCTGGTCGCCTTCAAGGCGATGATGCTCTCGGGGATTCCCAACCTCGCGTACGCGGTCGGCTACAGCAATCTCTCCTGGACCCTCAAAGTCGAGCTGGTTGCCGAGCACTTCTGCCGCTTGCTGGACCACATGAAGGCTTTCGGCTACGACACCGTCGTCCCGGTCCTGGACAATCCGGGTATGGAGCGGTTCCCGATCCTGGATCTCCAGGCGGGCTACGTCAACCGCGGAATCGGCGCATTCCCCCGGGCCGGTGACGAGGGGCCGTGGACCCTCGAACATGTCTACGAAAAGGACGTCGAGCGCCTGCGCCGCGGTCCCGTCGACGATCCTGCCCTCCATTTCACCACCGTGCGCAAGCCTGCCTTCGCCCGAGCCGGGAGCCGATGAGAAAGCGATGACGAATTCGATGACACGCAAAGAACTCTCATTCACCAGTCACGGAATCACCTGTGCCGCTTGGCATATCCCCGCCACGAGTACTGCCTTCGCACGGCGTTCCGGGCGGCCGTGCGTGGTCCTGGCACACGGATTCGGCGGAACCCGGGACACCGGCCTGCTGCGCTACGCCGAGTCGTTCGCAGCAGCCGGGCTGGACGCATTCGTCTTCGACTACCGCGGATTCGGCGATTCCGAAGGCACGCCACGACAACTCATTTCGTACCGTCGGCAACGACAGGACTACCACGCCGCGATCGATGCCGCGCACCGCCTGCCCGGCGTCGACCCCGATCGAATCGCCCTGTGGGGCACCTCGTACTCGGCGGGCCATGCGATCGCGGTCGCCGCACAGTCACCTCGGATCGCGGCCGTGGTCTCGCTGACACCGGCCACCGATGGCCTGGCCGGCCTCGCCTCGATCGCACGCAAGGACGGGGTCGGCCGCCTGGCTCGCCTCGCAGCACAGGGACTCGCCGATGCGGCGACCGTGATCACCGGCGGCCGGCCTCGCATGGTGCCCATCGTGGGACAACCCGGCAGCACGGCAATGATCACCGTGACGGGCGCGGAGGAGGCCTATACGTCATTCGCCGGACCTACGTGGCGCAACGAGATCGGTGCCCGCCATGCACTCGAGGTCGCCCGCAACCGACCGACGATCTACGCCGAACAGGTGACCTGCCCGGTACTCGTCCAGATCGGCGAGGCCGACCGTGTCGTCCCGGTCGCCGCGGCCCATCGCATGGCGCGGAAACTCGGCGATCACGCCGTCGTCAAGGAATACCCGGTCGATCACTTCGATGTGTATGACGGTGTGTGGCAACGACGCGCGCTCGCCGATCAGCTCGAGTTCTTCGGCCGGGTCCTCCGCTGATAATGTGTCGAATTGTGATCGACTTTCCGGCTGAGGGCAGTATCCATGGCTGAGACTGCCCGCTCCCCCAAGCGTTCGGCTTCGACCAGGAAGCCGAGCACGAAAGCCGCGCCGGCGGCCGATCGCATCCGCGCGAACAAGCACCAGGCACCCGCCCGCCCGGACGCCGTCCTGCAGCGCCGCGGCGCCGAACGCGTCCAGGCCATCCTGGACGCCGCGGAGGCTCTGCTCGCCGAAGAAGGCTACGAGGCAGCGACCCTCAAGGCCATCGGCGAGCGGGCCGGTATCCCGATCGCGTCGGTCTATCACTATTTCTCGGACCGCCACCAGGTCGACGCCGAGATCATCGGTCGCCACATTGCCGAACTGGATCAGCAGCTCTCGAAGTCGCTCGACGGCGACGTCCGGCTGGACTCGGTACAGGATGTCGTCGATGCGGTGATCGATCCGATGCTCACCTATTTTCGTACCCACCCGAGCTGCGTTCAGCTGTGGTTCTCCGGGCGTAGCGATGCGCTGGCCGAACGGGTGCAGTCCTTCGACGAATCGACTGCCGAGCGAACGCTTCAGCTGGGCGTCCAACGCGAACTGCTCCGGCAGGACACACCCCCGCTGGTGATTCAGCTGGCTTTCGAGGTCGGCAATCGCCTGTTCGACATAGCATTCCGCCGGACACCGAACACCGGCGACGACGCCACCATCGCCGAGGCACGCCGCCTGCTCGGTCTCTATCTGGAGTCGTACGCGCCCGAGTCCGAGCGTCCGGAGAACTGACCTCCCCCAACACCTTTCGCACCGCGCGGCGGCCTGGAGCCAGGTAACGCCTCGCGGTCCGCAGTCGCGCGCCGATCAACCCTCGTAGGGCCACAACCTTCCGAGCCGACGATGCGCCGAACCCGTGATCCGACCGGCTGCGCACTCTTCGATCCGTCATTCAGATCCCGGCACCTCCCCCATTGACATAGATCACACTTCTTCTTAAAGTCGAACCCGATTCGGGTTCCATTTCAACTCGATGAGCGGCCGAACGGAGAAGGTCATGGCAGGCGATCACAACGAGGCGCGGAACGTCGACATTGTCGGCCACTCGTGGCCCGACGAGGTGCTCGATCAGCCGGAGGCGCGCCGAGCCGCGATCGTGAAGGATCTCGTCACCCGCTTCGGCCCTGAGGCAGGAGCGCCGGTGCGCATCATCGAGCAGAGCTGGGTCGACGAGCCGTGGATCGCCGGGTGCGTGAGCACCCGGGCCCCGGGGGTCGTGACCAGCTGCACCGACGCGGTCATCGAGCCGGTAGGCCGGATCCACTGGGCCGGCACCGAAGCCGCACCCGAGTTCGAGGGTTTCCTCGAGGGCGCGCCGTCCGCGCGGCCGAGCGCACCGTGACCGAGGTCCTCACCACGCTCTGACACTCGCCGGCCCACTCGTCGGCGAGCCGCTGCCGCAGCAGCTGAAAGTCCTTCATGTGCGGGGACTTCAGCGGAACGGAGGTTCCAACGCTCGACCACATCTAGTCGGCAGACAAATCAGCAGAACCAACGACGACCCCAGCGTTGCCGCTCGATAACCCTGCGGCACTGTTCAATTCGCGTTTCTTGGAAGGTTCGGTTCACCGATGAGGAAGCTCACCGCCTACACCGTCGCCGCCGTCGTCACGCTCGGCGTGCTCACCAACAATATACCCGACTCCAATGCCGCTCCGGCGCAGCCGATCCCGGCCCCGGCCGACCCGGCCGATGCACAGCAGTCCGGCATCCACTGGACCGCCGACCGCGTCGGCGACTCCGTGGTGGTCAAGACCGATCTGGGCGCACTGGCCACCGACGGCGGCCAGTTCCAGGTCCTCGACTCGACCGGAAAGGCTGTCGCCGGTCTGCCACTGAGCTACGACATGCGCGGCCTGCGGTTCCCGATCGCAGCGAAGATCGACGGCAATACCGCCACCCTGACCCCGAACACCGACCCGGCCGCGGCCGCCCCGGTCGACATGATCACCCTTCCCGCGGATCCGCTGAAGCCGGTCGATGCCCAGTTCGACGCCGATCTGGGCCGCGCGGCCGCCCAGTTCGGCCTGGCCACCGGCGTCGGGACCCTCCTCGGCACCATCGTCGGACTCGGCGGTGGCTGCATCCTGGGCGCGGTCGTCGGCGCCGCCCTGATGACCCCGATCTTCGTCCCCGGCTGGGTCGGCAGCTGTATCGCCGGTGCGGCAATCGGTACCGCGCTGGGCGCGGCGGCAGGCATCATCCTGCTGGGTGTGCCGGTGGGTATCGCCTCGGCGATCCAGTTCTTCCAGATGGAGAACGCACCGGCTCCCGTATCCTGACAGCCCTATGTGGTTGCGCCGGTAGCGATCTCGCCCGGCGCAACCACAATATCCACTGACCGGTCCCGGTGGTTCCTCAGCGCAACGGAGCACCCCACTGCACCTGCCGGCGCAGATGGTTCTTGAGCAGTTTGCCCCCGGCATTGCGCGGTAGCGCCTCGGTGACAACCGTGGCGTACTGCGGAATCTTGAAGTCGGCGAGATGGTTTCGGCAATGCGCGAGCACGGCCGCGACATCGATCGGCGCCCGGTCTCCGAACAGGACGGCGCCGACCTTCTCCCCCATCACGTCGTCGGGCACGGCGAGCACCGCGGCGTCGGCGACACCGGGAGCGGACAGCAGTACCGCCTCGACCTCCACACTCGAGATGTTCTCGCCGCCGCGGTTGATGATGTCCTTGATCCGGTCGATGATGTGCACGCGTCCGGCATCATCGATCCGGACGACATCGCCGGTGCGCAGCCAGCCGCCGACGATCGTTTCCGCGGTCGCCTCCGCTCGGTTCCAGTATCCCGCAGTGACATTCGGGCCTCGGACCACCAGTTCTCCCGTGCCCGGTTCACCGTCGATCGGCACGATACCCAGATCCACCGACGGCACCGCGTAGCCGACCGAATCAGCGTGCTCGATCGCGTCCTGGTCCGGTAGCACCGCGATCAAGGACGCCGTCTCCGTCATGCCGTAACCGTTCATCACGGTCGCCCGGGGGAACGCCGCCTGCAACGCCTGTACCAGCGACGGCGCGATCGGCGCGCCACCGTACCCGACTATGCGGACCCGGGACACGTCCGCGTCGGCGAAGTTCGGATGACGGAGCAGCAGGGAGTACACCGCGGGCACCGTCACGAGGAAGGAAATGCGTTCCGCGGCAATAGCTTCGATCAGTGCCGGCAGGTCGAGTGCGGGCAGGATCACCGAGGTGCCGCCGGCGTAGGCGGCGACCAGCAGTTGTGAATTGCAGGCCGTCACATGGAACAGGGGCACGGAGATGAGGGTGCGCAGCTCCGGGCCGGCGTCACGGGAGATGCCGGAACAGCGAATCATGTTCTCGGCGCTGGTGATGAAAGCCTCGTGTGTCGTCGGAACACCTTTCGGGTGTCCGGTCGTACCGGAGGTGTAGAAGAGCGCTGCCACATCACCGGCGCCGAGACCCTCCGCCACGTACGGATCGCCGTCGGGCAGTGGAGTATCGGCCGCCAGATCGACCGTCACATCGGCGTCGTCGAGCACGAACTCCACCTCCGGACGAGCCGAGCGCGTATTGACCGGCACCGCGATGCCGCCCGCGAACACCGTGCCCCAGAAGGCCAGCACCCAGTTCACACCGGCCGGATATCGCAGGGCGACTCGATCCCCGCGCCGCACGCCGAGCGCCCGAAGCCCACCGGCCACCCGCGACGCGCGTTCCCACAGCCGGGCGTAGGTCAGCCGATCACCGCCGATCTCGACGACCGCCTCGACATCGGGGTGCGTGTCGACGTGCGCGCGCACCAGGTCCGGCAACGTCGCCGGCACATCGGTGTAGTGCGCGATTCCCCGCGCGTCCCTGGTCAACGCCGATTGGTCGAAAGGGTTGCGCGAGCGCGCTATTTCGATGATCGCAGTGGTCATTCGGCGACCTCCGGGCGGCGGCGCGAGTCGGCTACGGACATCATGGTGATCTCTCCTCTGTCATCGCTGGGGGAAGTCCGATTCGGCACAGGATCGCGAGTGCCGGTGACGCGAGCCGACAGGCCACCGCGCCAGGGATAGGTCCGCCGGACCGCTGCCTTCGCGAAGAAGTCCAGCAGGATGCGGCTCTCCTTGCGGCGGAGCGAGCACTCCGGCATCGCTGATGTCGACGACGTCATCACAGTTGGCCACGAGACCACTCCGTTCTCTTGGTGTCGTCGTGTGCAGGGCGACATCGCGCAACGCGGCCGGCAGCATCCGCGATGCAGTTCGATATCGAATCGAATTCGAATTTAAGGGCCATGGTGTGAGGGTGTCAACAGTCGGCCGACCTGCGCATGGCGTCCGACTCGACGGCGACTGCCCGACCGGGTCGAGACATTCCTTGCCTCAGTGCCGTGGCGCGTATGTCCCCAGGTACGCAGCGACCAGGCGGCTCGCCTCGTCGATCGTGGCGTCATCCCCCTCCGGAGAGCGCCGAAAGGCGACATCGAAGAGCCTGTCGGCGGCCTCGAAGGCGAGTTCGACAACGGCCGGCGGGGTATCGGGACGAATCAGGGCCCGCTCGGTGAGGTGACACCACAGCTGCCGTGCCTGCGACGCGTCGAACGTCTGCGCCAGTCCGCTGAGCAACGAGCTACGCCCCGAGAACCACAGCTCGCCGAAGCTCGGATGTTCGCGCATGTAAGCGAGATACAGGTCGCCGACCGTGTCGCAGGCGTCGCGCAGGGTGCCCGGCTCGCTGCGACCCAACGCGACACGCAGACGTTCGTCGAGTTCGCGCAGATACCGGTGCGCCAACTCGGTTTCAACCTGATGCCGGTCAGCGAAGTAGTGATACACCGAGGCCACCGGAATGCCCGTTCGCTCGCCCATCGCCTTGAGGGTGGCAGCCTCGTAGCCCCGCTCACCGAGCAACGCCTCGGCGGCGTCGAGAATGGCCTGCACGCGCTTGACTCCCCGGCGCTGGACCGGAGCAGGGCGGGTGGAAGCCCGAGGTGTCGACAGATTTTCGAACACGATTCGAGATCGTAACAGCGCCGAAATTCGACATCGAAATCGATTCGACATCTACACTGCGAGACAGGAAGATGAGGCTACATCACGGCAATCGTTCAATGAGGTGGCCACACCGTCGCTGAACAGGGTTTTCAGGCCACACCGCAGCATCGGCAGACCTTGTTTTCGATCGGGGCAACCACTCACCTTCTCGCGAGGAGTAGGGCTGGTACTGGATATCTCATACCCCTAAGGGGTATGAGATAGGTCACAGCAACCAATATTCCTGCATACCCAATAGGGGTATCAAAGACGGTTTGGAACTGCCAGTGGCCGACCGGCCGCCCGAGATCTCTGTCAGGGAGTGATGCCTATGTCCACCCGGTACTCCGCGCCGCCGCCGTCGCGGCGCCGGATCGCCTTGGGGCTCATCGCCCTCGCCCAGTTCATGGTCATCATGGACACCTCGATCATCGCACCGCAGGCGTGTTCCTGGGCGGGCTGATCACCCAATCCGCCTCGTGGCCTTGGGTTTTCTACATCAATATCCCGATCGCGCTGGTGGCGGTGTTCGGGGCCGTCGTGCTGCTGGGCGCGTTCGTCGCGATTCAGGCCCGGCGCAAGGAACCGCTGATGCCGCTGAGCATCTTCCGGGCCCCGGATCTGGGCGCGGCCAATCGCGCGCAGGTGCTGCTGGGTGCGGCGTGGGTGCCGATGTGGTTCTTCCTGAACCTGTATCTGCGACAGGTGCTCGGGTATTCGGCGTTCCCGTCCGGCGCGGCGGGAGCCGGCCGGATCGGAAACATGAACGGCCCGAAGGGAACCCACCCCCGCCGGGCCGTTCGCCCGCACCGGAGATCGGGTGTCCATTCGCCGGGGTGCATGATGGGGCGCATGCTTCCCACCGACCGCCTGCACCAGGTCGACCGGCATCCCGCCGTGATCGATACGCCGCTCGGCACCGTCGTGTTCGCTGTCGCGCTCGGCTCGGAACGGGTACCGACCGGTCCGGATGCCGTGTGGCGCTTGGCGAACGGCTCGCACCTGCACCGCTGGCGGCACCGGGACGCCACGGTCGATCTGCTCCTGGGCCGCATCGAGATGCCGGCCTGGGACGGCGGCGCGGCCGTACCCATGTGGGCGGGAATCTGGCAGGTGCAGGCGCATTCGGCGGTGCCCGCACTGTCCTTCTCGGCCGAACTGACCGATCTGTCCGCGGACACGTTCTGTGGTCCCGACTCCGGTGAATGCCTCGCGGCCGTGACCGCCGAGAACGACCGCTTCTCGGTGTCGATCGGCGGCCCGGATTCCGAACTGCTGGCCATGCAGGCCGCCGACGGCCGGCTCATGCCCGCCGACTGGGCGGACCAGCTGCCCGCCGACGGCAATGACGACGACTGCGAATACGGTGTGCGCTACCTGGATCCGGCCGGAATCCAGTGGCGGCTACCCGGTCTCGCCACCACGGAGGTGGCCCGGCTCTGCATCGCGACCGCCTGGTGCCCCCGCGACGACGACCGGCCCGCGGCCTGGTTCGCGGTCGACATCCCCCTCGACACCGCCTACCTCCACCTCACCACCGACCACGCCTGAAGAACGCCGGCTACCCGGATATCGAACCGGTGGCCGCCCACCGGCGGAACTCGTCCGGCGATTGCCCCGCCTGACGGCGGAACGCCCGCCGCAGCGCCCTCGGGTCGGTGTAGCCGAGCCGGGCCGCGATCGCGTACATGGGGAGATCGGTGCCGCGCAACAGATCCGACGCGTGCTCGTGGCGGACCGTGTCGACCTCGGCACGCCAGCTGGTGCCCAGCTCCTGCAGACGACGTTGCAGCGTGCGCGGGCTGACCGCGAGCCGGGCGGCGACCTGATCGAGTTCGAGTTCGCCGCACGCCATCGCCTCGCGCAGCACCGCCCGGATCCTGCCGATCGGGCTGGGCACGGGACGCGCACTGGCGAGCAGCAGTTCCGCGTAGTCGCGATGGATCCGGCCCAGGTTCGGGTCGCCCCCGGTGGGCAGGGCCGCCGCATCGAGGAAGGTCAGCTCGGAGTGCGGGGCCTCGAAGCAGATCCGGTTGGTACCGAACGCCTCGACGAGTTGCCGATGATTGCGCGGCGCGCGGTGCCGGAACGCCACCCGGACCGGAACCAGCGGATGCCCGGTCGCCTCACGGGCCCGCTGCAGCATCACCGCGAGCGTGAACTCCTCGACCAGCCCCAGGATCGGACCCGGTTCGACGGTCGCGGTATCCCGGACGATGAGCAACCCGCCGCTCTCCAGCACCTGGCCGCCACCGAGCGGATCCGCGACGACGGCGCGCAATTCGACCACGCTGCGCAGACTTTCGGCCAGCGTCGGCCCGCTGGAGAACAGGTAGTCCCACACCGACAGGCTCCCCCGCGTCGCCGTGGCCGCCGCGCACAGACCTCCCGTCGGCCCCGCGGCCGCATAGATCAGCTCCCAGACCCGCCACGCCGAGCCGGTCGGAACCCGCACCAGATCGTCGCCGAGCTGATCGGCCTCCAGCTCCAGCACGCTGAAGAGTTGCGACGCCGACGCTCCCGCCCGCAGCGCCGCCTCCCGGACCAGGGCCGCCAGCCGCGACGAGATGGTATTGCCGATCATCGCCGCAGCTTAGCGACCACCGATTACTTCTGAACGGGACCTTCGGGACCGCAACCCGGCCATTGCTGCCCGGCCGCTGACCGGCCGGACGGCCGTCACCTCGGACGCTGAAGTCACCCACGTCGTGCGTCCTGTTTCAAAAACCGCACCGCACAGTCTAATTTGGACCCTCGTGCATTGCACCGTGAGTGCAACACGATGCCACCGCCCGTCGATGACGCTCCACTCCCGGGAACCCAATGACCATCCACCCCACCGGTATTCACGCCCCCACCGGGGCCGGGCTCGACCCCGACGCACAGGTGATGGACACCGTGCTGCTGCCGGGGTATGTGCTGAGCACGATCGGAGTGTCCGACGACACGCGACATCGCCTGGCGCTCGCCGCGGACCTGCCCGGCTGGCTGCTGACCTCCCCCGAATCCATGGTGCCCAGCGAGCGGTACCTGCGGCTGTGGGAACTCGTCGAACACGAAACCCAGGATCCCGCCATCGCCGTCCGCACCGCACTCGAGTACACGCCCGGACAGCTCGGCATCATCGACTACCTGCTGCTGACCGCGCCTACCCTGGGTGCGGGACTCGCGCTCACCGATCGATTCATGGACGCGTGCTCGACCAACCGGGAGTTCCGGGCGGTCGCCGACGCGGATCCGGACGGTGTGACGACGGTGTACACCGGCCTGGCCCGGGGTGAGGGCCGCGGCAGCGAACTGGCCATGCACACCGGTCTGTGCGGGATGGTCGTGAAAATGCGCACGGCCACCGGCCAGCACGTGGTGCCGGTGGATGTGCGACTGCGGCAGCGGGCGCCCAAGGGCCGGGCGGAGCTGACCGCGCTCACCGAGCTGTTCGGCACGCCCCGAATCGATTTCGGGGCGGCCACCAATCGCGTCACCTTCCGGAACGCCGATCTGGCGCTGCCGCTGCTGCGCGCCGACCCGGTCCTGAACCGAATCCTGGTGCAGCAGGCCGAGATGACGGCGCCACCGCGCATCACCACCTGGTCCGACCGGCTGCAGCAGGAGCTGGCGTCGATGCTGATCGACGGCGCGGTGACCATCGACGCGGTGGCCCGCCGGCTGCTGACCGGCCGTCGCACCCTGCAGCGCCGCCTCGCCGAGGAGGGCACATCCTGGCGGTACGAGCTCGAAAAGGCCCGCAGGCAACAGGTTCTCGACCAGCCGCTGGGCCTCACCCAGGCCGAGCGCGCCCGCCGCCTCGGCTACTCCGATCCGAGGTCGCTGCGCCGCGCCCAGCAGCGCTGGACCGACGTGAGCTGAGTGGGCCGCGGTGCACCTGCGCAGCGGCGGTCACCGCGGCTGATCCCGGCGGAAGCTCGCGGGTGACTGCCCGGTCCAGCGGCGGAAAGCCCGGGCCAGCACCCGGTGATCGCGGTACCCGAGGCGCAACGCCACCGACCGCACCGGCACCGTGTGGTCGCGCAGCAGGGCGATCGCCGTGTCCCGCCGCACGATCTCGAGCTCCGCGCGCCAGCTGGTGCCGTGCTCGGCCAGGCGGCGCTGCAGGGTCCGGTCGCTGATCCGGAGGGCGGTGGCCACCTCCTCCAAGCCCACCCCGTCGCCGCCGGACTCCGGCAGCGCCGCTCGCAGCGCCGCGCGGAAGACATCCAGCCAGGCCGGTTCGGGCCCGATCGAGTCGATCAGCTTCTGCGCGTGCGATCGCAGAATCCCCTGCAGGACAGGATCATTCGTCCGGCCACCGGTCTCCGCGGTGGTGAGGAAGGTGAGCGCGTCCCGGTCCCGACCGAAGTGGATGTTCCCGGTGCCGAGGGCACGGATCAGGTGCGCACGATCGTCGGGACCCCGGTGCGAGAAGTCGACCCGCACCGGCCGGCCCGCGTCGCCGAAACTCTCCGTCGCCCGCCGCACCATCACCGCCATGACGAATTCCTTGTTGGCGGCCGCGGCCGCGCCCCGATGCGGCAGATCGAGATAGCGTGCGGTGAGCAGGGATCCGTCCTCCACCACCTCCATATCGACGCGGCGGTCGCAGATGGTGTTGTTGTAGCGCGCCGCGTCGCGCAGGCCCTCGGCGAGTGTGGGCGCATTGCCGATGAGGTAGTCCCACACGTGCAGCCGCCCCAGCTCGGCCACGTTCGCGGCCAGCACTCCGGCCTCGGGTCCCGCCAGCCGGTCCAGCAGCTCCCACAGCCGCGACGCCGTCGCGGTCGGAATACGCGCCGTGTCGTCGAACGGCAGGGCCGGATCACGACCGAGCAACTGGGCGATCTGCTCCGTCTCGGCGCCCGCCCGCCGCGCCGCGTCCGCGATCACCCCCACCACATGGGACGAGACGGTATCGACCGCATTGCCGGACCGGTCCAGGACCGTAGTCGCCATCTCTGCCACCTTCTCACGGAATTGCGCCTTCTCACGGAATTGCGCTGAGACTCCCGTTAACTCGGACCTTCCGGTACGTATTCCCCCGCCGACCCGCAGAGTAAGCGCATCGGTAACTGTCACCGCCTGCTCGAGGAGCTGGGCATAGGCGATGATGCCCGTCCGGCGTACTGTCGAGTCTGTGAGCAGTGGCGCCGCCCCGGCGGCAGCGGCGGAGGGCTCGGACCTGTGGGCCCGGGCTTTCGCGACGCTGTACGACCCGCTGCTGTGGATGGGCGAGAAGGCGGGGATGGGCGCTCGCCGGCGAAATTTGCTCAGCCGTGCGAGGGGGCGGACTGTCGAGCTCGGCAGCGGTACCGGCCTCAACCTGGGGTACTACCCGGACGGCCTGGACGAGCTGATCTTGACCGAACCGGAGGCCGCGATGCGGACACGGTTGGCGCGGAGGCTGGGTCGCAGCCGACATCCCGCACGTGTGCTCGACGCATCGGCCGAAAAACTGCCGTTCGCGGATGGAACCGTGGATACGGTCGTCTCCACACTCGTGCTGTGCACTGTCGATGACCCGGATCCGGTGTTGCGGGAGATCGAGCGCGTGCTGCGTCCCCGCGGCCAGCTGCTGTTTCTCGAGCACGTACGTTCCGAGTCGCCGCGACTTTCCGCTTGGCAAGACCGTCTCGCCGAGCCGTGGCGCCGGTTCGCCGAGGGCTGCCACTGCAACCGCGCCACCCTCGAGCTGATCCGGGCGTCCGGGCTGGAGCTCGAAGACGTGCAGGAAATGCCGTGGCGGGCAATGCCCCCGATCGTTCGACCGCTGATCACGGGCGTGGCCACCAAAAACGGTTAGGAGCCGGCGCCCCATCCGGGCGGTGGCCGCTCGCGCCAGGAGAGTGCCATTCCGCGTCAGCGGCGTGGCGAAGTGGCATTCTTCAGGGGTTCATGCCCCGCTCGCCGCACCCCGATCAGGAGGCACCATGGCCGGATTGGTCCGCATCCGCCACGTCAAACTGCCGGTCAGCGACCTGGCGCGCAGTGTCGCCTGGTACTGCGACCTGCTGGATCTGCGCCTGGCGGGCGAGTTCCGGGAGGAGGGTGAGCTGCGCGGGGCACAGCTCATGCACCCGTCCGGCTTCGGCATCGCGCTGTGGGAGCGCGAATACTGTGCGGGCACACCGGATTTCCGCGGCTTCGACGTATTCGCCCTGGAGGTGGACTCGGTCGACGACCTGCACGCCTTCGCCGCCCGCGCCGACGAACTGGAGTACACCCGCGGCGAGGTGATCGATCGCGGCCCGTACGGCGCGATCCTGGATCTCGCCGACCCCGACGACACCGTGGTGCGGCTGCTGGCCAACAACCCCTTCCACGCGGATCGATTCCTCGGGATGGACACCGACGGCAAGGGTGGGTTCACCGTCTACGACACCCCAACCCTCGGCTGAACACCTTCCCGGAAGCGCATATCCCCAGGCAGACCTGCCTGAGACATTTGTACTAGACAAGCGTGCCAATCGTTTAGTACATTTGTCTTAGACATTGGAGCCAACCGAGAGGGCCCGACACCATGAACACCACCGCCAACTCGCTGCACGTCCTCGTTTCCGGCGGCGGCATCGCCGGCAATGCCGTTGCGCTGCAACTGCTCCGGGCCGGCGCCCGGGTCACCGTCGTGGAGCGCGCCACCGCGCCCCGCCCCGGCGGCCAGGCCGTCGACCTGCGCGCCGCGAGCAAGGAGGTCGCCGAGCGCATGGGCCTGATGCCGGGCATCCGCAAATACCAGCTCGAAGAGCTGGGCATGGCCTGGGTCGACCGCAAGGGCACCGAATACGCCGCCCTGCCGGTGGAGGCATTCGACGGCAAGGGCCCGGTCGCCGAAATCGAGATCACCCGCGGCGATCTGAACCAGGTGCTGCTCGACCTGCTGGCCGAAACTCCGGGCAAGCTCGACTACCGCTACGGCGAGTGGATCGAGACCCTCGACCAGGACGACACCGGCGTCACCGTCGGTTTCGGCTCCGGCGCGAACGGGCGCTTCGACCTGGTGGTCGGCGCGGACGGTGTGCACTCGGCGGTCCGGCGCCTCGCCTTCGGGCCGGAGGAACAGTTCTCCACGTACCTGGGCGGCTACACCGCCTTCTTCACCATGCCCACCCCGGCCGACACCAAGCCGGGCTGGTTCGCCATGCACTCGGTGCCCAGCGCCGCGGTCGGCATCCGCCCCGACCGCGACCCGCGCACCGCCAAGGCCATCCTGACCCTCCGCACCTCGGAGAACCCTGCGCTGCGCCGCGATGTCGCCGCCCAGCAGCGCCTCATCACCGACATGCTCGCCGAGGCCGGCTGGCACGCGCCCACCGCGCTCGCGGCCATGCCCGGCGCACCCGACTTCTACTTCGATGTGCTGGCCCGCATCGACATGCCGACCCTGGCCGCCGGGCGGGTCACCCTGGCCGGCGACGCGGGCTACTGCGGATCCCCCCTGACCGGCATGGGCACGGCGATGGCGTTGGTGGGCGCGTACATCCTGACCGGCGAAATCGCCGCCACCCCGGACGATCTGCCCGGCGCGCTGGCCCGCTACGAGGAGCGGGTGACCCCGTTTCTGGACGCGGCCAAGGAACTTCCCGGCGGCGGCATCCAGATGATGCTCCCGAAGTCGAAGGTCCTGACCGCCCTGGGCCGGCTCAATATGCGGATCATGACCTCGGGCCCGATGCTCCCGCTGACCCGGAAGCTGTTCGAGCCCAAGGCCGAGGACTACCGGCTGCCCGCGTACGAGACCGAGACGCTGGTCTGAATCCCGGCCTCAGCCGAGATGCTCGCGCAGGAAGGCCGCGATCCCGCCGGTGGCGGCCGCCGCCTCCGGGGTGTCCCGCATGATCGGGTAGACATGCGGGAGACCCTCGCCGAGCGACAGCGTCACATCGACGCCCGCGGCCCGCGCGGCGGCCGCGAAGCCCTCGGAGTCACTGAGCAGCACTTCGGCCGTGCCGACCTGGATCAGCAGCGGCGGCCGGCCGGCCGGGTCACCGAAAAGCGGTGAGGCCGAATGAATTCGGGGATCAGCGCCATTCAGATAGGCGGCGAAGACACCCCGCAGCATGCCGGCGGTGAAGATCGCGTCCCGGCCGTCGAGCTCGGTCATGGAGACCCCGGAAGCGCTCATATCCAACCCGGGCGAGAGCAGCACGGCTGCCGGGGGCAGCGCCGCCCCGGCATCGCGCAGCTCCAGCAGCAGCGCCGCGATAAGATTGCCGCCCGCCGAATCACCCGCCAGCGCAATGGAATTCGCGGCCACAGCCGCTTCCTCGCGCAGCCAGCGCCCGCTGTTTGTTCCGGCGGCCCCGGATATGCCACGACCCCGGTCACCGGACCGGGGTCGTGGGATGCCGAGCGGATTCAGGCGGTGCCGTTGGTGGCTTCCGGCTTGGTCTCGCTGCGCGGCTCGGACTCGGTGTCCTCCGCCTGCGCGGCCTCCTGATCCGCATGCGCCGCGATGCCGTGCTCGGTGCCCTCGTCGGCCTCCTGGTCCGCCTCCGGATGTTCCGGGGAGAACTCGGCGGGCAGGTTCTTGATATGCCTGTTCATGTTCCGGATGAGCAGGATGGTGCCGGCCAGCAGCACCAGCACGATGACCAGACCCAGCGGGGACGCCTTGCCGAACTCGGGTCCGGTGGGCGAGTTGGTGCCCTGGGCGAGCAGCGTGAGCATCATCGGTCGGTGTCCTCGGTGTCGGCGGCGTCGAAGCCGGAATCGGCCTCGTCGATTCCCGCGAACAGGTCGGTCTCCGGGATCGCGGTCGTGACCCGGGTCTTGGCCAGCTCGAACTCCTCGGTGGGCCACAGTCGCTGCTGCATCTCGAGCGGAATCGCGAAGAAGGCGCCGTTGGGGTCGATCTGGGTGGCGTGGGCGCGCAGGGCGTCGTCACGCTGCGGGAAGTACTTGGCGCACTCTACCTGGGTGGTGACCCGCGCCATGATGTCGCCGCGCTCGGCGGCGTACTTGCGCATGCGGTCCATCCAGTCCTGCATGGGGAAGGGCTCGCCGCGGCGCGCGTACTCGTCGGCGAACACCTCCAGCCGGGTGAGGCTGAAGCCGTGGTTGTAGTACAGCTTGAGCGGCTGCCAGGGCTCGCCCGCGTCGGGGAACCGCTCCGGATCGCCCGCCGCCTCGAAGGCCGCGACCGACACCTTGTGGCACATGATGTGATCCGGGTGCGGGTAGCCGCCCATCTCGTCATAGGTGGTCATGACGTGCGGCCTGAACTGGCGGACCACGCGCACCAGCGCCTCGGTGGCCTCCTCCAGAGGCACCAGCGCGAAGCTGCCCTCGGGCAGCGGCGGCAGCGGATCGCCTTCCGGCAGACCGGAATCCACGAAGCCGAGCCAGGTCTGGCGGACGCCGAGCGCCTCGGCGGCGGCGGCCATCTCCTCGCGGCGGACCTCGGTGATGCGGTCCTTGATGCCGGGGGTGTCCATGGCGGGGTTCAGGATGTCGCCGCGTTCCCCACCGGTGAGGGAGACGACCAGCACGTCATTGCCTTCGGCGGCATAGCGCGCGGTGGTCGCCGCGCCCTTGCTGGATTCGTCGTCGGGATGCGCGTGCACCGCCATGAGGCGAAGACCACTCACTTCTCGTTCACCTCACCGATCACGTTTTCCACCTCGTAGCGTCGAGCTGTATCAATTGGCACGTGCAGGGGCCCTGCGTGGTTACGCAAGCTTCCGCCTCCGGACCCTGACCGCACGTACCGAGTCCAGACACAGGCATCAGATATTCATTCCCTATAGTTCCATCCGATCGTTGTTTGTTCCGACCTACCCCCCGGGAGCGTCCCCGATATGAGTGAAAGACCGGCTGACCGGTATGGGATTGCGCCTCGGAAGACCCGCCGCTGGCTCCCCTACGCCCTCGGAGCGGTCGTCATCCTCGCCGGGCTCGGGGTCTCCTATCTGGGCTACCGCACCTATGGGCCGCAGGCCATCGAACCGGATCGGATCGGCTACACGATCGTCGACGACTCCACGGTCAGCGTGGATTTCAAAGTGACACGCAAGGATCCGGGCCAGGCGGTCGTCTGCTTCGTCCGGGCCATGGACGGCGACACCGACGAGGTCGGCCGCCGCGAGATCCTGGTGCCCGGCTCCGACTCCGGCACCGTCCGCGTGGTCACCACGATCAAGACCACCCGACGGGCCGGCGCCGGCAATGTCTACGGGTGCAGCGACCATGTGCCGGCCTATCTGCGCGCCGGGTGAATCGTCCGTTAAGCGACCCGCTTTGATGCTTCTACCTGCGTCTTTCCGAATCGTGCTAAAATGACGCGATACACGGTTCCGGCGTTCGGAGCCGTGTTTGCTGCATTGACGGCCGGCGCTGTCGGGACTCTCCCCAGGGATCGCTCTGGCTGTCCACTGCTGCTGTGCCCATCTCCGGATGGCCACGGTAGCGGGCATCAGGGAATCCCGGCTTGCCGGGGACAACTACTAGGGAGTGATCGAGATGACTGAGACCGTGACTTGGCTGACCCCGGAGTCGCACGAGAGGCTCACGAGCGAACTCGGCGCGCTCATCGCCAACCGTCCCGTCATCGCGGCCGAAATCAACGAGCGCCGTGAAGAGGGCGACCTCAAGGAGAACGGCGGTTACCACGCGGCGCGTGAGGAGCAGGGCCAGCAGGAGGCGCGCATTCGCCAGCTGCAGGAGCTGCTGAACAACGCCAAGGTCGGCGTCGCGCCCACCAAGTCCGGCGTCGCCCTGCCCGGCTCGGTCGTCAAGGTCTACTACGACGGCGACGAGACCGACACCGAAACCTTCCTCATCGCCACCCGCGAAGAGGGCCTCGGCAGCGCCGACCTCGAGACCTACTCCCCCAACTCCCCGTTGGGCGGCGCCCTCATCAACGCCAAGGTCGGCGAAACCCGCGAATACACCCTGCCCAATGGCAACACCATGAAGGTGACGCTGGTCTCCGCGGAGCCCTACCACAGCTGATTTACGACCGACGGATTCGCGGCCCCGGTCCACACGGACGCCGGGGCCGCAATGTTTGTCGGCACCGGCCGCGAACAGCGAAGCGCCGCACCAAAAATGGTGCGGCGCTTTGTTTTTCGGAAAGCGACAGCTGATTTCGGGAGGCCCGGGGTAACTCACCGGGTACCCCCGAAATCGGCTCGGATCCCGACCGCCGGCACGGGTGTGTGACCGAGCACGGCACCCGGCCGCCCGTTAAAGGCTCGGGGAGGTGGTCAGGCCAGGGCCTGCTCGATGTCCGACAGCAGGTCGCTGATGTCCTCGATGCCGACGGAGAGACGGACCAGGTCGGCGGGGACCTCGAGGGCCGAGCCGGCGGTGGAGGCGTGGGTCATGGCGCCGGGGTGCTCGATGAGGGATTCGACGCCACCGAGCGATTCGGCGAGGGTGAAGATCTTGGTCTTGGCGCAGAAGGCGAGGGCCGCGTCCTTGCCGCCGTGGACGCGCACCGAGATCATGCCGCCGAAGCGGCGCATCTGCTTCTGGGCCACGGTGTGGCCGGGGTGCTCGGGCAGGCCGGGGTAGATGACCTGGGCGATCTTCGGGTGGTTGGCGAGGAACTCGGCAATGGTCTCGGCATTGTCGCAGTGCCGGTCCATGCGCAGGGCCAGCGTCTTGATGCCGCGCATGGTGAGGAAGGCGTCCATCGGGCCCGGGACCGCGCCCGCACCGTTCTGCAGGAACGCGAACTTGGCGTCCATCTCCTGATCGTTGGTGATCAGCGCGCCGCCCACCACGTCCGAGTGCCCGCCCAGGTACTTGGTGGTCGAGTGCAGCACGATGTCCGCGCCCAGCAGCAGCGGCTGCTGCAGGTAGGGCGAGGCGAAGGTGTTGTCCACCACCAGCTTCGCGCCGCCCGCGTGCGCCACGTCGGCCAGGGCCGCGATATCGCCGACGTTCAGCAGCGGGTTGGTCGGCGTCTCGATCCACACCAGCTTGGTGTTGGGCCGCATGGCCGCGGCGACCGCGTCCACATCCGACACCGGCGCGACCGAGTACTCGATCCCCCACTGGGTGAACACCTTGTCGATGAGCCGGAAGGTGCCGCCGTACGCGTCGTTCGGGATCACCATGTGGTCACCGGGCCGCAGGTTCGCGCGGATCGCGCAGTCGGTGGCCGCCATACCCGAGGCGAAAGCCCGCCCGTAGGTACCGGATTCGAGCGCCGCCAGGTTCGCCTCCAGCGCCGTCCGGGTCGGGTTCCCGGTGCGCGCGTACTCGTACCCGCCGCGCATCCCGCCGACACCATCCTGGGCGAACGTCGAACTCGCATAGATCGGCACGTTCACCGCACCGGTCTGAGGGTCCGGATCGAACCCGGCGTGCACCGCCCGTGTAGAAAAACCCAGCTCGCTCATGCGAACAGCCTAAAGACGCTGCAGATTCGCCAACGCCCCGGGTCGGGCCCGCACCGCAGCCACCGCTGCCTGCGCGCCGAACGACCACGGCCGGCACCCTGCTCGGAGCGGAAACCCCTGGTCTGACCCCGCAGACCGAGCGGGCCGCCGGCGCGGTCGGCACCGGACCCGGCGCTGCCGGCCGTCGGCCCGGTCCCGGCGCGGCGTTGTGAAGCCGCCGGCGGCGGTTCTAGGGTGGGCGCATGGTCACCGTGGACGAGCTGTTCGCCATCGATTCCCTGCTCAGTGACGAGGAGCGGGCGATCCGGGATACGGTGCGCGCCTTCGCCGCGGAGCGATTGCGGCCGGGGGTGGCGGAATGGTTCGAGGCGGGGACGTTTCCGGCGCGAGAGCTGGCGCCGGAGCTGGGGAAGCTCGGGCTGCTAGGGATGCATCTGGACGGGTACGGGTGCGCGGGGACGTCGGCCACGGCGTACGGGCTGGCCTGCCTGGAGCTGGAGGCCGTGGATTCGGGTGTGCGCAGCATGGTTTCGGTGCAAGGGTCGCTGGCCATGACGGCGATCCACAAGTACGGGTCCGAGGAGCAGAAGCTGCGGTGGCTGCCGGAGATGGCGGCGGGCCGGGTGATCGGATGCTTCGGGCTGACCGAGCCGGACTTCGGCTCGAACCCGGGCGGCATGCGAACGCGAGCGCGGCGGGACGGGGACGACTGGATCCTCGACGGGTCGAAGATGTGGATCACCAACGGGTCCGTCGCGGACGTGGCCGTCGTGTGGGCGCAGTCGCGCGAGGGTGAGCGGGATGTGATCCGCGGATTCGTAATACCCACGGACACACCGGGTTTCAGCGCTCGCGAGATGAAGCACAAGCTGTCGCTGCGCGCGTCGATCACCGCGGAACTCTCCCTCGACGGCGTCCGGCTGCCCGCCGTCGCCCTGCTGCCCGAGGCCCGTGGACTCCGCGCGCCGCTGGGCTGCCTGTCCGAGGCGCGGTTCGGCATCATCTTCGGCGCGCTCGGCGCGGCCCGCGACTGCCTGTCCGCCACAATCGAATACGCGCGGACCCGCGAGGTGTTCGACAAGCCGCTGGCGGCCTACCAGCTCACCCAGGCCAAACTGGCCGACATGGCGCTCGAACTCGGCAAGGGCGAACTGCTGGCGCTGCACCTCGGCCGATTGAAGGATCGGCACGAGATCTCCAACGAGCAGATCAGCGCCGGCAAGCTGAACAGCACCCGCGAGGCCATCAAGATCGCGCGCGAGTGCCGGACCATCCTGGGCGCGAACGGCATCACCCTCGAGTACCCGGTGCTGCGGCACGCCAACAACCTGGAGTCCGTCCTCACCTACGAGGGCACCGCCGAAGTGCATCAGCTCGTCCTGGGCGAGGCCCTGACAGGCGCGAAAGCGTTCCGCTGACCGGCAGTTCCGGCGAATTGCGCGATATGTCACAGCCGGTCCTCCAGGTGCCGGTCGATTGCTAGCATCACCGGGTGTTTGTGCCCGGCTCCGCCCTGCTCGTCGTTTCGGCGCGTAAAACCCTGAACCGCCTGCAGCGCACCCATGGAGCCCCCGCCGCGGAGGCCGCGGCCGTCTTCCCCGGTGTGTCCGCAGCGATCGACCAGCATGCCGCGGCCATCCGCGACATCCTCGACCTCGGCGTCGATAACTCCGGCCTCGTCCCGGCAAGTGTCCTGCTGGCCGGCTACGCCCGCGGCATCCTCGAGGACCTGCGCGAAGCCGAGGCCGTCCTCCCCCACTCCCTGCTCGACTGGCAGGACGCCGATTGGCTCCACCTGCGCCTGGCGGGCGTCTGCTCGCTGGCCCGCGCCTCCTGACCTCACGATGACGTGACGCAGCCCCGGGGTAGAGACCCCGGGGCTGCTCGGTTTCCGGCGGCACGGAATCAGGCCATGTCGTCGCGATCTCCCCGGTCCTGACTGCCGGGCCGCGGCATCTGCCCGCTGGAACGTGGGGGCTGTCCGGGCGGCATCGGCTGTCCGGGCGGCGGCATCTGGCCGGGTTGTGCGGGCATCTGTCCGGATTGGGGCGGCATCTGGCCGAGCTGCTGCGGCATATGGCCAGGCTGTGGCGGCATCTGCCCAGACTGCGGCGGCGGCATCTGCCCGGATTGCTGCGGCGGCATCTGCCCGGGCTGCTGCGGCGGCATCTGGCCGGGCTGCTGCGGCGGCATCTGGCCACCGCCGCCCGGTCCGTGGCCGCCCTGCTGGCCGTATCCGGGTTGCCCGTAACCCATCTGGCCGCTCTCGGGCTCGGCCCACTTGCCCGGAGGCATCTGGCCCATGCCCTGCCCCGCCATCATGGGCCGGGTCGCCGAGCGCTGCGCCCACATGGCCGCCTCCTGCGCCTGCCGCTGGCGGGCCGCATCCTCACGGCCCCGCTGATAGGCCTGCGCATGGCCCTTCACCTCGGGCATTTCGCCCTCGATGGCGTCGAGCCAGCCCGCCCACCGCTCCTGCATGGGCCGGATCAGGCCACCGCCGAGACCGACGACGAGAACACCGCCGATCGTCGCCAGCACCGTGATGAGAATCGGCATGGTGACCGAGCTTCCCACCCCGATCTGATTGAGGGCCGCGATGATGCCGATGCCCCAGATGAACACCGCCGCAATGCGTCCCAGCATGCGGCCGTAGTCCAGACCGCTCAGCATGTTCGACACCATGTCCTGCACGACGCGCGCGATCGCGCCCGCGATACAGACGATGACGATGGCGACCGCCAGCCGGGGTAGCCAGGCCACGATGCCGTTGAGCATGGTGCTCACCGGGTTCGGGCCGAAGACGCCGAAGCCGAGCTGCAACGTGATCAACAGAATCGCGTAATAGGCCAGCTTGGCGATGATGCCGGTGGCGTCGTAACTGCCGCGGGCCAGCATGTCCTTGATGCCGCCGCGTTCCACCAGCCGATCGAACCCGACTCGGTTCAGGATCCGGGTCACCAGCTTGGCCACGAGTTTGGCCACGAGCCAGCCGATGAACAGAATGACCAGGAACCCGACGAATTTGGGCACCCACGTGGCGATGGAACTCCACGCGTTCGAGAGCCCCTGCCCGATCTGGATATCGATAGCCGAACTCGAGGTGTGCATGACCCCGTCCCTTCGCTATCCGTTCCGGCCGTGTGCCGGAACTGCTCTTCGGGGTCGTTATACGCCTGGTCGATCGTCGAGTTCGCTCGTTTGCGAAATAGTTGCCAAATCAGATGCCTGAGATTAGCCAAATGGCGGTACGGCCGCCACCGAGACTCCAGCGACAGGCACCGCGGGCCGAGACGACAACGATGGCCCGCCCTCATCGGGCAGGCCATCGCGGTGTCGTCCGGTACGTCGTCGGACCGGATCAGTAGGCGCTGAAGACGTTGTCCATCGAGCCGTAGCGGTGCGCCGCGTAGTTGCAGGCAGCCACGATGTTGGCGACCGGGTCCCAGACGTCGAAGGCGGTGCCGTCGACGTGGTACGCGTTGAAGGTCGGGTCGATCACCTGGAGCAGACCCTTGGACGGGATGCCCATGGCCGCGTTGGAGTCGTACAGGTTGATCGCCTGCGGGTTGCCGCTGGATTCGCGAATGATGTTGCGGTAGATGCCGTCGTAGCTACCCGGGATGCCGTGCTGGGCCATGATGTCCAGCGCGTGGCGGATCCAGCCGTCCAGGTTTTCCTCGTAGACGGGGGCGGGCGGCGCGGGGGCCGGCGCCGGCTCGGGAGCGGGCAGCGGGGCCGGCATGGGCGCCGGGGCCGGAGCCGCAACCTCGGCCGCGGGGGCCGGGACGGGGGCGGGAGCGGGCTGTTCCTTGACCGGAGCGGCGGCGGGCGCGGCGACGGCCAGGGAGGCCTTCAGCGCGGCCGGCTGGACATCTCCGCTGGCGGCGGCGCCGGCGGCGGTGATGATGGAGCCGAAGACGCCCAGAGCGAGGGCGGCGGCACCGGCCGTACGAGCGGTGGCAACTACCTTGCTACGTCTAGCAGGGTCACTGAGAGCAGTCATAACATTCTTGGGCATGGCGAATTTGGATTCCTGTTCGGTTTCGGGCTCGCGGGCCTGAAGAAGGCAGCGCAGGATCATGCAGGCGCCTCACGACGCCTGTCTGCGTACCTCGGGCTGTTGTGGATGCTGTTGTGAAACCCGTTATGGGTCAATGGGTTTGGCACACTGCGCGGAGTGCAGTGGAGACCTTTGCGACCTTCCGGCCGCGGTGCCTCATTGCACCGATGTAGTGATCACGTTCCGCATGTGTGTTCACATCTCCTTGCGCCATTCAGACTTGCGGTCTGTTTCCGACAAGGTCACAGCTTGGTTGCGTGCTATGAACACAGCCTGAATCAAAAGTGAACAGAAGGTGAACTGGCCCGCCGAGCAGCCCCGGGACCTGCATCAATACAAGCACTGACCTGGTGATTCAATTCGAAACGCAAAGTGTTTCGGATCACAGAAAAATATCGCCCCAAGATCGCGATATACCGATATTTGCCTGATTTCTTGCCGTTCATCGGCGTTTCACATTCCAAAAGTAACAGCTCAGCAAATCCACATTGGTTATCACAAATCACATTCGTCCCAATTTTCACGCAATATAAAGACGCCGCAACGGTGCATACCGCGGCCCGCACCGCGGGCGACGCACCCGTCGGCTGTAACCCGCCGAGGTATCTCCAATGCCCCTTCTGACACACCAATCACAGAGGCGAGAGTCCTTGCTGACAGACGTTTTCACCGCGTCTCGGCGCAATCTGATCGCGGTGCCGGTGCTGCTGGCCGGCGCGGCGGTCGCGATCGCGCTCGGGATGGCCGGCACCCACTACTGGCCCGGCACCCAGCCCCTGCCCACCTGGGGCTTCTCCGCACCGCAGATCTTCAAGGCGTACCTGAGCAGCGTGGTGCTGGTGCTGATCGGCGGCCAATTGCTGACCGCCGTCTGGATCTACCGCTTCCACGCGCCGCGATCGGTGCACATCTACCACCGGCTGTGCGGCGTGCTGGCCTTCCTGCTCAGCCTGCCGGTGGCCTTCTACTGCCTCTACAGTTTCGGCTTCCAGTTCGGCCGGGGCGTCACGGGCCGGGTCATGGCGCACTCCGTCGCGGGCGTGGTGTTCTACGGCGCCTTCGCCTCGAAAATGCTGACGCTGCGGCTGAATCGGACACCGGGCTGGCTGCTGCCGATCCTCGGCGCCCTGGTCTTCACCAGCTTCGTGCTGGCATGGACGCTGGCGTCGCTCTGGTGGTTCCGTACCGTCGGATTCGCGAGATGAGCAGCCGCGAAAAGCAGTCCGCCCGCCGGAACCAGCTGTGGTTCCGGCGGGCGGCGAATACTCGGCCGCGACCTAGGAGAGGGCGCCGGTGCTGAGGAAACCGAGCAGGTCGTGGCGGGTGATGACGCCGACCGGCTTGCCGTCCTCGACGACCATGAGGGCGTCGGTGGACTCCAGCAGCTTGGTGGCCGCCACGACCGGCTCGCCCGCGCCGATGAGCGGGAAGGCCGGGCTCATGTGCTTGGCGACCGGGTCGGTGAGCTTGGCGCGGCCCTCGAAGACGGCCGACAGCAGATCGCGCTCGGTGACCGAACCCGCGACCTCGCCCGCCATCACCGGCGGCTCCGCACCGACCACCGGCATCTGCGAGACGCCGTACTCGCGCAGGATCTCGATGGCGTCGCGCAGCGTCTCCTGCGGGTGGGTGTGCACCAGGTCCGGCAGCTCACCGGACTTGCCGCGCAGCACGTCTCCCACGTGCACCTCGGTGTCCGAACCGTCGAGGCGGGTGCGCAGGAAGCCGTAGGAGCTCATCCACTGGTCGTTGAAGATCTTGGACAGGTAGCCGCGGCCGCCGTCCGGCAGCAGCACCACCACCACGGCGTCCGGATCGCGCTCGGCAACCTTGAGCGCCGCCACCACGGCCATACCGCACGAGCCACCGACCAGCAGGCCCTCCTCACGGGCCAGGCGACGGGTCATCTCGAAGGAGTCGGCGTCGGAGACCGCGATGATCTCGTCCGGGATGGCCGGGTCGTAGGCGGTGGGCCAGAAGTCCTCGCCGACGCCCTCGACCAGGTAGGGACGGCCGGTGCCGCCGGAATAGACCGAGCCCTCCGGGTCCGCGCCGACGATCTTGACCTTGCCGCCGGAGATCTCCTTCAGGTACCGGCCGGTGCCGGTGATGGTGCCGCCGGTGCCGACGCCCGCCACGAAGTGTGTGATCTTGCCCTCGGTGTCGCGCCAGATCTCCGGGCCGGTGGTCTCGTAGTGCGATTCCGGGCCGCCCGGGTTGGAGTACTGGTCCGGCTTCCACGCGCCCGGGATCTCGCGCACCAGGCGGTCGGAGACGTTGTAGTAGCTGTCCGGATCCTCCGGCGCGACCGCGGTCGGGCAGACCACGACCTCGGCGCCGTAGGCGCGCAGCACGTTCCGCTTGTCCTCACTGACCTTGTCGGGGCAGACGAACACGCACTTGTAGCCGCGCTGCTGCGCGACCAGGGCGAGGCCCACACCGGTATTGCCGGAGGTCGGTTCGACGATCGTGCCGCCGGGCTTCAGCAGCCCGGCCTTCTCAGCGGCGTCGATCATCTTGACGGCGATGCGGTCCTTCGAGCTGCCGCCCGGGTTCAGGTACTCCACCTTCGCCGCCACCAGTCCCGAGTTCGGACCCACCACGGAGTTCAACCGAACGAGCGGGGTGTTTCCGATCAGATCGACGACATGGTTAGCGATGCGCATACCCCTTATCGTTGCAGAAAGGAGATCCGCGCCCACGCGCACGTCGGAGATATCACGGCGCCGCGAACTACGATCGGCCCTATGTGGATGCCGACGAGCGTGCCCGCCGCCTCCCTGCTCGCCGCCTCCGGCCTCGCGACCATGATCGTCGCGGCCGCGCCCGCGGAGGCCGCAACCGTCGAATTCCCGCAGGTCCCGAGCGTTTATCACGATGCCTTGATCTGTGGCGGCAATATCCGATCCTGGGCCGACACCGGCCCGCAGTGGCCCGGCCGGGCGATCATCAGCATCCAGGCGCTGCCGGTCGCCGGGTTCGATCCGGGCGAGTACAGCTTCGCCCCGCAGTGCATCACCGTGGCCACCGTCGCGTGGCGGAACATGGACACCGGCGCGGCCGGCGAATATCGAGTGCCCGTGCTGGCCGGCTTCTACGGCAGCGAGCACTACGCCCTGTTCCAGGACACCGGGCCGGGGCACATCATCGTCACCGTCTACACCGACATGCCGAACATTCCGGCGCACAGCGCCTTCGACGTCCCCGGGTGACCCACCGTCGTCGACTTGCCGAACATCCCGGTCCGACCCATATCGCGCCTCGACCTGCTCGGGTAACCCAGCTTCATCGCTGTGCTGCCCCATCTTTCACCCTGTCCGTGCCGCGCTGCCGGCGGGCAGCGCGGCACGAGAGCTGCGAGAGTGAGCGATATCCCACAGTTCAGTAGTTGGGATACGGGCATACCGGATGTTTGAGCCGGAACACACCCGTCGTAAATTCGAAGAGGATCACCCCAGCAAAAAAGGAGTCCTCATGGCTGAGGCCGTCATCGTTTCGTACGCCCGCTCGCCCATCGGCCGCGCTGGCAAGGGTTCTCTGGTGAGCATGCGGCCGGACGACCTCGCCGCGCAGATGGTGCGCGCCGCCCTCGACAAGGTGCCCTCGCTCGCCGTCTCCGACATCGACGACCTGCACCTGGGCTGCGGCCAGCCCGCCGGTGAGGCCGGTTTCAACATGGCGCGCGCCGTGGCCGTGCAGCTGGGCTACGACTCCCTGCCGGGCGTCACCGTCAACCGCTACTGCTCGTCCTCGCTGCAGACCACCCGGATGGCCTTCCACGCCATCAAGGCCGGCGAGGGCGACGTGTTCATCTCCGCCGGCGTCGAGACCGTCTCGCGCTTCCCGAAGGGCACCGCCGACGGCTGGCCGGACTCGCACAACCCGCTGTTCGCCGAGGCCGAGGGCCGCACCAAGGCGACCGCCGAGTCCAACGCCACCTGGACCGACCCGCGCAACGACGACATCCTCCCGGACGTCTACATCGCCATGGGCCAGACCGCGGAGAACGTCGCCACCTACACCGGCATCTCCCGCGAGGACCAGGACCACTGGGGCGTGCGCTCGCAGAACCGCGCCGAGGAGGCCATCAAGTCCGGCTTCTTCGAGCGGGAGATCACCCCGGTCACCCTGCCCGACGGCACCATCGTCACCACCGACGACGGCCCGCGCGCCGGCACCACCTACGAGAAGATCTCGCAGCTGAAGCCGGTCTTCCGCGCCGACGGCACCATCACCGCCGGCAACGCCTGCCCGCTGAACGACGGCGCGGCCGCCCTGGTCGTCATGTCCGACGTCAAGGCGCGCGAGCTGGGCCTGACCCCGCTGGCCCGCATCGTGGCCACCGGCGTCTCGGGCCTGTCCCCGGAGATCATGGGCCTCGGCCCGATCCAGGCGGTCCGCAACACCCTGAAGACCGCGGGCATGACGATCGACGACCTCGACCTGTACGAGATCAACGAGGCCTTCGCCGTGCAGGTGCTCGGCTCCGCCCGTGAGCTGAACATGGACCTGGACAAGCTGAACGTGTCCGGTGGCGCCATCGCCCTCGGCCACCCGTTCGGTATGACCGGTGCCCGCATCACCGCGACCCTCATCAACAACCTGCAGACCCACGACAAGCAGTTCGGTCTGGAGACCATGTGTGTCGGTGGCGGCCAGGGCATGGCGATGATCATCGAGCGCCTGAGCTGAGGCACGAGATACCCGTAGCCGAGCTACGGCGATAGTTGGGCCGCCCGACCTCACGGTCGGGCGGCCCAATTTGTTTGGGGGAAGGTGGGCCACACCCCCTCAGCAGCCGGCTTTACCTGGTGGGTAATCGACTTCGTTTCCCGCAGGCGGAAATATCAAGGGCAGCAAAGCAATCCGACCGAGGAGCCTGAAATGCCCGCCTACGCCATCGCCAACCTGTGGGACGTCGACATCAATGCCGAGGTCGTCGAATACCTGGAGCGAATCGACGGCACGCTGGCGCCCTACGGCGGGAAGTTCATCGTGCACGGCGGCACGCAGCGGGTGATCGAGGGCCCGGCCAGTGCGATCGTCATCGTCATCGAGTTCCCCGACTATCAGGCCGTGACCGACTGGTACGAGTCGGCCGCCTACCAGGAGATCCTGCCGCTGCGCCTGCGCAACTGCTCCAGCGTCGGGGTCCTGGCCGCGGACTGCGGCGAGAATCACGTCGCCACCGACGTCCTGCAGGAGGTGGTGACCAACGACTGAACGCTCTCAGGCTGGCTACACAGCAGTGGGCGGGCACCGGATTCCGATGCCCGCCCACTCAGGTATTCAGCTATGTCAGCCCTTCCCGGACTATCTGTCCTGGAAGTAGCTCAGCAGGCGCAGGATTTCGAGGTACAGCCAGACCAGGGTCACGGTCAGGCCGAATGCCACGCCCCAGGCCGCCTTCTCGGGAGCCTGGGCCCGGATGAGCTGGTCGGCGGCGTCGAAGTCCAGCAGGAAGCTGAAGGCCGCGACACCGATGACCACCAGGCTGAACACGATCGAGAGGGTGCCGCCCGAGCGCAGGCCGAAGCCGTCGGCGGTGAAGAAGCTGGCGACCAGGTTGCCGAGCATCAGCACCAGGATGCCGATCATGGCTCCGACGATCATGCGGGTGAAGCGCGGAGTGACGCGGATCGCGCCGGTCTTGTAGACCACGAGCATGCCGAAGAAGACGCCGAAGGTGCCCAGCACCGCCTGCGCGATCAGGCCGGATCCGCCGACGCCACCGAACTGCACATTGGTGAACAGGAACGAGAACGAGCCCAGCAGCAGGCCTTCCAGCGCCGCATAGCTGAGCACCAGCGCCGGGTTGTCCTGCTTGCGGCCGAAGGTCATGATCATGGCGAGCGCGAAGCCGCCGAGGCCGCCGACCGCGAGGAACAGCACGGCCAGGCCGTGGTTGGCCGAGGTGAGCGCGTAGGACAGGATCGCCGTCAGGGTGACCACGCCGAGGGTGATGCCGGTCTTCTGCACCACATCGTCGATGGTCATCGGGCGGGTGGTCGGTACGGCCGGCTGGTAGGGCTGCTGGTAGCCCGGGTACTGCGGCTGCTGACCGTACGGGTTGTTGGGGAACTGTCCGGCTCCAGGCGCCGAGCCGAAGCCGGCGTAGCCGCCCTGCTGCGGCTGCAAGTTCCGGAAGACCGGGTTGGATGTGGAGCGCATTTCCGTGCGTCCCTTTCTGGAGTCGCGGCTCACGTCGGTCGTGGCCATTGAAGCTACTCGTCCAACGCGCTGTGGGGGCTCGGAGTTCCCGAACCCCCACAGCGCGGACGAACCGGACTTTACCTTAGCTTTACCGAGTGCGCCGCCCGATAAGCCGCCGTCCGGCCGCCCCGGAAGCCGGTCTCAGCCCAGCTGGCTCATCACGCGAGTTGCGATGAGCTCCAGGTGATCCAGATCGGACAGATCCAGAATCTGCAGGTAAAACCGGCTGGTACCGGCGATCTCGGCATAGCGGCCGATCTTCTCGACCACCTCGTCCGGGCTGCCGGCCAGGCCGTTGGCCTTCAGCTCGTCCACCTCGCGCCCGATGGCGGCCGCGCGCCGCGCCACCTCGGCATCGCTCGCGCCGACACAGGCGACCAGCGCGTTGGAGAAGGTGATGTCATGCGGATCGCGGCCGGTGTCCTTGGCGGCCACGCGAACTCGCTCGAACTGCTCGGCACTGGCCTCGGCCGACTGGAACGGCGCGTTGAACTCGGTCGCGTACTGCGCGGCCAGGCGCGGGGTGCGCTCGGCGCCCATGCCGCCGATGATGACCGGGATACGCGGCTGCGCGGGCTTGGGCAGCGCCGGGGAATCGGTGAGCGTGTAGTGCTCGCCGGCGAAGGAGAAGGTCTCGCCGACCGGCGTCGACCACAGCCCGGTGACGATCGCCAGCTGCTCCTCGAAGCGCGGGAACCTCCGGGCCGGGAACGGAATGCCGTAGGCGGCGTGCTCGGCCTCGAACCAGCCCGCGCCGAAACCGAATTCGACGCGGCCGCCGGACATGGCGTCGACCTGGGCCACCTCGATGGCGAGCACGCCCGGGTGGCGGAAGGTGGCCGAGGTGACCAGGGTGCCCAGCCGGATGCGGCGGGTCTCGCGGGCCAGGCCCGCGAGGGTGATCCAGGCGTCGGTGGGGCCCGGGAGACCGTCGGCGTCGCCCATCTTCAGGTAATGGTCGGACCGGAAGAAGGCGTCGTAGCCCAGGTCCTCGGCGGTCTTGGCGACGGTGCGCAGCGTGTCGTAGGACGCGCCCTGCTGGGGTTCGGTGAAGATTCGAAGATCGATTCGTCCCATGCGCCCGATTATTCGACGTCGCGCAGGCCGGGCACCCAGCGGGTCACAGTGGGCGGACCCCGCGGGTCACAGGGGACGCACCGAGCGGGTCACGGTGAACTTGCGATTGCGGCCCATCACATCGGTTCTGCCGACCATGCGTTCCATGACGCCCCGGTAGTTGAGGTGGGTGTTGTAGACCGTCCACAGCTCGCCGCCAGGGCGCAGCACCCGGCCGGTCTGCTGGAACATCTTGATGGCCGAGCCGGTGTGCACGGCCGCGCCGACATGGAAGGGCGGGTTGCACAGCACCAGGTCGGCGCTGTTGTCGGGAGCGCTGGACATGGCGTCGTCCTGCAGCACCGTGACCCGGTCGGCGACGCCGTTGGCGGCGGCGGTGGCGCGGGTGGAGGCCACAGCGGCCGCGGACTGGTCGGTCGCCGTCACCCGGATGCCGGGCCGGGCCTTGGCGAGTGCGACCGCGAGAATGCCGGTGCCGCAACCCAGATCGATGGCATCGTGGGCATCGGGCTTCATCCGCTTCAGGTGGTCGAGCAGGAAGCGGGTGCCGATGTCCAGGCGCGGGCCGGAGAAGGCCGCGCCGTGGGCCACCACCTCCAGGCCCTGCTCGTCGAGCCGGTTGCGGATCGGAAAACGGGGCTCGCCAATGGTTTTGGGCTCGGCGGCGAGCAGGATGCGGGATTTCTGGCGGCCGCGGGTGGCGCGCACCGAGCCGAAGGATTCGGCGAGCACCTCGTTCATGGCGGGGGTCAGGTACTTGTCGCGGCCGCCGGCGAAGACCTCGACATCGGGTGCGGCCCAGCGCGCGATGGCCTCGGCGGTTTCGGCCAGGCCGGACAGCGCGCGCGGCAGCCGCCACAGCACCACGCGGACATCGGAGAGCAATCCCGCACCCAATTCGCGGGTCGAAAAGCGATCGGCTAGACCGACAATTCGGGCATTGTTGGCGAGGGCCAATTCCCCGGTGAGCAAATCCTGATGCACCCGGACCCCGTGCAGGTCGTGCGCGGCGATGGCCCCGAGCGTCAACGCCCCGTAGCCGTCGTCGATCACGGCCACCCGCCCGTCCCCGGCGATGGCCAGCGAATCCGCGGCGACATCCAGCATGAGGCGGTCGGCGGCATCGACCGCATACAGGTTCACCGCTTCGACATCCGGATACCGCCGTAACCGGCCCAATACGTCCTCGACCTCAACCACACCTACAGTGTGCTAGATCATTGCCGAAGTATTCCATTCGGCACGGTCGGCGGCCTTTTTGCGGAATTAACCGATCCCGGCGCTATTCTGCGATTCCGCAAATCACATGTCGATCGTGTTCAGGCCGAATGGATTTCCGAGTTGCCCGCGCTTCGCCGGGGCATGACGGCCGCCGCACCGATGAGGACCACCGCCATGGCGGCCACGCCCAGGAACACCAGGTGCACCGCCGGCGCGAGGTCCGACGCGGCCGGCTGGCCGGCCTTCCCGAGCCGGGCATTGACCAGCGCGCCGAACACGGCCACGCCGACCGCACTGCCCAGCGAGCGGGCGAACATATTGGTGGCGGTGACCACGCCCCGCTCCGACCATTCGGCGCTCGCCTGGGCGGCGATCAGGGTCGGGCTGGCCACCAGGCCCATCCCCATGCCGACGACGAAACAGCCGATCGCCAACTGCCACAGGCTCGACCGCGCGTCCACCACCAGCAGCGACGCCGCGCCCACCACGGCGAACAGGCTGCCGATCACCGCCGTCGCCCGGAAACCTATGCGCAGGTACACCTTTCCAGCCTGCGACGCCGACACCGGCCAGCCCAGCGTGAGCGCGCCGACGGTGAGACCCGCGATCAGCGCCCCGCTGCCCAGCACACCCTGCGCGAAGGTCGGCACGTAGGAGGTGAGACCCAGCAGGATCGCGCCGACCAGCAGCGAGGCCAGGCTGCTGGCCACGACGATGCGGCGGGTGAAAACCCACAGCGGCAGAATCGGATTCGCGGCCCGCCGCTCCACCAGTCCGAACAACGCCAGCGTCACCCCACCGCCCGCGAAGAGCACCAGGCTCGCGGGTGAGCCCCAGGCCCACGCCTGGCCGCCCTCGAGCAGGGCCAGGATCAGCGCCCCGGCCCCGACGGCGAGCAGTCCGGCACCGAGGTAGTCGATCCGATGGCTCTGCCGCGGAGCGCTTTCGGTGAAGTTCCGCAGGATCATCCAGGCCGCCAGCGCCGCCAGCGGCAGGTTGATCAGGAAGATCCACCGCCAGCTGATGTACTCGGAGAACACGCCGCCGAGCAGTGGCCCCAGCACCGACGAGGTCGCCCACACACTGGCCAGATACGCCTGCACCTTGGCCCGTTCCGGCACCGTGTAGATGTCGCCCGCGATGGTCATCGAGATCGGGCTGACCGCGCCCGCCCCGATGCCCTGCACCGCCCGGAACGCGATCAGCGCGGGCATGCTCGTCGCCAGCCCGCACAGCAGCGATCCCACCGCGAAGGCCCCGATCCCGAACAGCATCACCGGTTTCCGCCCCACCATGTCGGCGAGCTTCCCGTAGATCGGCACCGTCACCGCCTGCGCCAGCAGGTAGATGCTGAAAAGCCAAGGGAACTGCGCGAACCCACCGAGCTGATCGGTGATCGTCAGCACCGCGGTGGCAATGATGGTCGAGTCCAATGCCACCAGCGACGTCGACAACATGATCGCCGCGAGAATCGGCCCCCGCTCCGACCGCAACCCGATCGACGACGTCACATCCGTAGCCGTCACCGGCAGCCCCTTCCCTCAACACAACTCACCACCACTGTCGAACACGCCATCCGGGCCGCTATTCCCGGTGCGGTTGCGCCGGCAAGCGTGGGACGCGAAACACGAGCCTCGCAACGGTCGGCGCGGGTTGCGTCGGCAGCGAGCCGGCGTTCCCATGGAATCGGGGGCGCAACGATCTGCGTCCGGGACTCGACGTGCTCGGTAGTACCGAGTGGGAGGGATTGTCCATGAAGAGGATCGTTGGCATCATCGCGGCGGTCGCCGCGGTGGCCCTGGCGACGGCATGTCAGGACGGTGGTTCGACACCGGCGACCAGCGGGGCGTCGGTGCCGAGCTCCGCCACCGTGACCGCGCCGGGAACTGTTCAGTCTCCCGCCCCGCAGCAGTCGCCGGGCGCCACGCAGCCCGCCGGTGACGGCGCTCCCGCCACCGCCGGAAACGGCAAATGCGTCGATCTGAAGTCGGCGGTGGTCACGGCCGCGCTGGGCAGACTCGGCTCCGGTGTCGGCGGTGACGGGTACTACGCGGACAGCGGCACCGATGCCGCCGTCGGCTCCTGCCCCGCCCTGCTGTGGGTGCTCGCCGGGACTCCGCACGGCACGGCCAGCTCACCTTGGCACGTGATGCTGTTCAACCACGCGGGTTACCTGGGTACCGCGACCAAGAAGTCGACGTCGTACACCCAGGTGGTCGGCTCGTCCGATCGCAGTGTCCAGGTCCAGTACCGGTGGCTCGCCGGTCAGGACGCCAGCTGCTGTCCCTCGGGCGGACCGGTCACCGTCACGCTCACCCTGGGCGCGGACGATCACACCGTCACCCCGGATCGTGACTTCCCGGCCGAGGTGACCGATCCGAATTCCGCGGGCACCCCGCCGGTGTGCCCGGTCACCAAATCCGTTCTGCTCCAGGCATTGCACGGCACCGACATCGAGTCGCGATTGGCGCAGCCGGTCGAACTCGAGGATCGGATCGACTGCTCGGGCGATTGGGCGATGGCCCACAGCGGAACCCACAACAATACGGTCAACCGAGCCCAGGTCCTGTTCCATTACGTGGCGGCCGACGGCGGCTGGAAGCCGGTGGACCTCGGCAGCGCCCTGCACTGCACCGAGATCGGCGTGCCGGCCGATGTCGCGGACAAGATCTGCCACTGATCGATCTGTCACCGGGCGGGCAGGCCGGTGAGCCACGGGCCCACCGGCCTGCCCGCCACCGAGTGTCAGAGGGAGTCGGCTAGATCGCGCAGAACCGGGAGGCTGACCGAGCCGGAGCCGAGCACCGTGTCGTGGAAGGCCTTGATGTCGAAGGCGGATCCGAGGCGGTCGGTGACCAGGGCGCGCTGGCGGCGGATCTCCAGCTGGCCGACCTTGTAGGCGACCGCCTGGCCGGGCATGGCGATGTAGCGGTCGATCTCCACCCGGATCTCCTCGAGCCCGACGGGAGCATTGGCGGACATGAAGTCGACGGCCTGCTGACGGGTCCAGCCCCTGGCGTGCAGGCCGGTGTCCACGACCAGGCGGCAGGAGCGCCAGGAGTCAGCGGCGAGCATGCCGATCCGGGTGAGATCGTCGGGGTACAGGCCCATTTCGTCGGCGAGGCGCTCGGTGTAGAGCGCCCAGCCTTCGACGAAGGCCGTATTGGAGAAGGACATGCGCTGGAAGCGCGGGAGATGGTCCAGCTCGTTGGCGATGGTGAGCTGGAGGTGGTGGCCGGGGATGGCCTCGTGGTAGGCGACCGCGGCGGTCTCGTAGCGGTTGCGGCTCTTGGGTTCCCGCAGGTTCACGTAGTAGGCGCCAGGCCGGGAGCCGTCGGCTGCGGGCGTGAAGTAGTAGGCCGCGGGCGCATCCGCGGCCAGGAAGTCGGGGACCGGCAGGATGTCGCAGGACTGGCGCGGGAGCCGGCCGAACCAGTTGCCCATCTCCGCCTGGGCGGCGGCCAGATACGCCCGCGCGTCCGCCATGATCTCCGCACCGTCGCCATAGCGCAGCGCCGAATCCTCGCGCAGCCGGGCGAAGATGGCGGTCTGCTCGGCGAGGCCGAACAGGCGGCCGCCCACCTCCTCGTATTCGGTGCGCAGGCGGGCCAATTCGTCCAGCCCGAGCTGGTGGATCTCGTCCGCGCCCAGGTCGGGCAATGTGGTGTGGTGGCGCAGCAGGCGGCGGTAGATGTCGGCGCCGTCGTCGCCGAGCCAGCAGAGGCCGGGCTTGTCATCGGGGCGCGAAACGGGTTCGAGCTCGGCGGCGAGCACCGCCCGGTAGGCGGCGAAGGCGGGCCGGATGACCTCCCGCGCGACCTCGGCCAGCTCTGCGCGCCAGGCGGTTTCGCCGTCCCAGCCCGCCGGGCCGGCCAGGGTGGCGAACGGGTCGTCGGCGAGATCGGAGGCCAGGTAACCGTCCAGCTGATTGAGCGAGCGCTCGATGGTGATGTGCGCGGGCGTGCGCCCGGCCGCGAGTCCCGCCCGGAAGCGCTCCACGGCCTGGTTCATCAGCGTGCCGAACTGCCGGTAGCGCTGCACCAGCCGCTGCGCGTTCTCCGGTTCGGGTGCGTTCACCAGGGGAGCCATGGTCAGCATCCCGGCGTGCACGCCCGTCATCTGATCCGAGGCCATCTCGACGGGCCGCCACTCCAGATGCGAGACCGCCGAAGCCAATTCGGTGCGCAGCAGGCTCCGCGTGGTCCGGTCCTCGTCACCCAGCCGCGCCGGATCCAGCGCATCCACCTCGGTCAGTAGCCCCCGCCAGGTACCCAGCAGCCGTTCCTCCGCCGCGACCGACAGATCCTCGATGCGGTCGTCGAATCGCCTGTCCCCCAACAGGGTCGCCTCGCTGGGCGCGGACTCCAGCATGGCGTCCCAGTAGCGGTCGGCGAGTGCGATGAGTTCCTCGTGCGAGTCCATGCCGACCATCATGCCCGGGCCCGCCACCGCCGCGCGGCCGCACGGAAACTTCGCACCCCCGGCGGCGCGGTCGCCCGCTCAGCGGCGCGGGGGCACCGGAATGCGCATCAGATCCTCGGCCACCACGATCTCACCGTCGAAATGGGCACGGGCATCGGCCAAATGCTGGTCCAGGGTGCGGTAGCGCTGCGAGTAGTGGGTCAGCACCAGGGTGCGGACCCCCGCCCGCGCCGCCACCTGCGCCGCCTGCCCCGCCGTGAGATGACCGTATTCGATCGCCAGGTGCTCATCGGCATCGATGAAGGTGGACTCGATGACGAGCATGTCCACGCCCCGGGCCAGGTCGTGGACGCCATCGCAGAGCCGCGTGTCCATGACGAACGCGAAACTCTGCCCCGGCCGCGCCTCGCTCACCTCGTCGAGCGTGACCGTGCGCCCGCCGATCTCGACTTCGCCGCGTCGCTGTAATTCACCCACGACCGGCCCGGACAATCCCAGTTCGCGCAACCGCTCGGGAATGAAGCGCAGGCTGTCCGGCTCGTCGAGGCGATAGCCGAACGATTCGACCGGGTGGGACAGCCGCTCCGCGCGCAGGGTGAAATCGGCTCCCGGCGGCGGCAATTCACCGGCTTCGGTGATCGGGTGCGGGTACAGCTCCACCTGGCGGTTGTGCGCCGAGGAATCGATGAGCCGTTCGTAGTAGACCTCGCCGGACGCCGGGAAGTAGACGTCCACGGGATGCAGCGCCCCGTCCAAGCTGATGCGGCCCAGCACACCCGGCAGGCCGAAGCAGTGGTCCCCGTGGAAGTGGGTGATGCAGATGCGGGTGATCCCGCTGGCGGCCACACCGGCGAAGCTCATCTGCCGCTGGGTGCCTTCCCCGGGGTCGAACAGCAACCCCTCGCGATCCCACCGCAGCAGGTACCCGTTGTGATTGCGCTGTTTGGTCGGTACTTGGCTGGCCGTCCCCAGAATGACCAGTTCGCGCTGTGACACGGCCGTCAGGCTACCGCCCACCCCGCCGATCCTCGCGATGGCGAGGCGGCGCGTCCTGTGACGATACCGACAGGGGGTATCCGGCCCGGGGCGGCGGCAGGTCCGTAGAATGGCCGCCGTGATCGAGCAGCAGCCCCGAGGCACCCGGTTCATCCGGGCCCTCTGGCTGCTCGCCCTACTGGCCGGGCTGGTGGCCATGCACGCGCTCGTCCTCGGCATGAGCCACGACCGCATGTCCGGCGACCACGCCGGGAGCCCGGCGACCGTCATGACCGAGCACCTGCACGACGCCGTTCTGCCCATGGCGGGTATCGCCCCGATCGCGATGGCCGCGGGCGCGGACCACGAGATGTCCATGCCCGGCTGCGGCGGCGATTGCGGCAATGGCCACGCCGGAATGCACGGTTGCCTGTTCGTGCTCGCCGCGCTGCTGCTCGGACTGGGTTTGGCCGTGCTGGCCTGGGTCGGTATCGGCCGTCGCGACGCCGCCACCTCGACACCGCGCCACCCGCGCGCGCATCACGCCCGTCCGCCACCCTGGACGGTGCTCTCCCTGGCCGAACTGGCGATCCTGCGGATCTGATGGGCCGCCGCGGCCGCGTATCTCCCACGCGGACGCGGGTTTCCGCCTGCTCATTTTCCGATTCGCCAGTACCCACCAAGGAGTTCGACCATGTTCAGCACCCGGATCAAGCTCGCCCTGATCGCCGGCACCGCGGCCACCGCCCTGATCGCCGCCGGCTGCAGCAGCAATGACGGCGACACCTCGAAGGCCGCGCCGTCCTCGACCACCACGGCCATGGACCACGGCAGCATGCCCGGCATGGACCACGGCGCGACCGCCACCTCGGCGCCGGCGGCCACCCGCAGCGATTTCAACGCCGCCGACGTCACGTTCCTGCAGATGATGTACCCGCATCACGCACAGGCCGTGGAGATGGCGAAGCTGGTGCCCACCCGCTCGCAGAACCAGCAGCTGATCACCCTGGCCACGGCCGTGGAGCAGGCACAGTCGCCGGAGATGCGGCAGATCACCACGCTGCTGCAGAGTTTCGGCAAGCCCGCGCCGAGCGGCGACATGGGTCACGACATGCCCGGCATCATGTCGAAGGACCAGATGACCAAGCTGGCGGGCCTGTCCGGCCCGGACTTCGACACGCTGTGGATGCAGATGATGATCGAGCACCATCAGGGCGCGATCACCATGGCGAATACCGAACTGGCACAGGGCGCCAACGCCGAATCGAAGGCTCTGGCGCAGTCCATCGTGACCGCCCAGCAGCAGGAGATCACCCAGATGAACACCATGCTGGGCCAGAGCTAGCAGCGAGAAGCCAACGGGTGCGCCGGTATCCGGCGCACCCGCAAGCCTCGGTCCCGACAAGGGAATCGGAGGCGAAGCCCACGGCCTTGGGAGGTATGGCCGCGAATTACGAGAGTGGTTCTAATTGCCGATGACGGCGTTCATGATGGTGCCGGCGCTGGTGGCGGTGACGCCACCGATCATCGCTCCGGCCACCATCTTCGGTGATTCGAGGCCGCCGCCGCTCCACTTCTCCCAGGCGAACCGGCCACCGCCGTAGGTGATGGCGGTGACGCCGGACAGCATGGTGAACCAGGTGAAGTAGCGGACCAGCTTCATCAGCTTGTCCGCTACGGGCGGGGTCTCCGGGGTCGGGTTGCCGATCTGCGCGACAACCGTGGTGTAGGCGTCATGCACAGCGAGGAGCATGCTCACGATCGGTTCCTCTCGGGATGCTGAGACGGTGCTGATGGGCCGAACTTGTGGCACAACTCTCAATATTCAGAGCAATTGAACCGCATTCCGCGAGGTGGCGTAGGGAAGACACACCACCAGCACCAAACTCGAGCACCCGATCAGCTACCGGTTTTCGCCTCCGCGCGGGCCAGCACCGAGTGCCGTCGGCCGTAGGCGAAGTACACGACCAGGCCCAGTGCCATCCAGATGACGAACCGCAGCCAGGTCTCCACCGACAGGTTGAACATGAGCCAGGCGCAGGCGATGACCGACAGGATCGGGATGAGCGGCACCAGCGGCACGCGGAAGCCGCGCTCGAGATCCGGCCGGTTGCGGCGCAGCACGACCACGCCGACGGACACCAGCACGAACGCGAACAGCGTGCCGATATTGACCATTTCCTCCAGGGTGCCGAAGTCCACGAACCCGGCCAGCACCGCGCAGATGACGCCGACGATGGCGGTGATCCGCACCGGCGTGCCCTTGGGGCCGGTGTGCGCGAGCCGGCGCGGCATCAGGCCGTCGCGGGACATGGCGAACAGCACGCGGGTCTGGCCCAGGAACAGCACCATGACGACCGTGGTCAGACCGGCCAGCGCGCCGACCGAGATGATGTTCTTGGCCCAGGTGACGCCGTGCAGGGCGAAGGCCGTCGCGAGGGTGGCGTCGTTGCCCTGCAGGTCCTTGTAGGACACCATGCCGGTGAGCACCAGCGAGACCGCCACGTACAGCACGGTCACGATGGCCAGCGAGCCCAGGATGCCGCGCGGCACGTTGCGCTGCGGGTCCTTGGTCTCCTCGGCGGCGGTGGCGACCACGTCGAAGCCGATGAAGGCGAAGAACACGATGGAGGCCGCGGCCAGCAGGCCGTACCAGCCGTAGTGGCTGTTGCCGCCGCCGGTGACCAGCTGGAACAGGGTCTGCTGCAGCTTGCTCGCGCTGCCGGAGTCCGCGTTGGGGACCGATGCGGGGATGAAGGGCTTCAGGTTCGAGGCCTTGAAGTAGGTGGCGCCGACCACGACCACCAGCGCGATGACCGCCAGCTTGATGGCGACCGCGACCGCGGAGACCCGCGAGGACAGCTTGGTGCCGAGGGCGAGCAGCACGCCGAGCGCGGCGATCAGAACGACCGCGCCCCAGTCGAACTTGACCGACCCCAAGTGCCAGATGGGCTGACGCCCGCCCATGACCGTGCCCAGGTACTGCGACCAGCCCTTGGCGACCACCGAGGTGCCGAGCGCGAATTCCAGGATGAGGTCCCAGCCGATGATCCAGGCGACCAGCTCACCGAAGGTGGCGTAGGAGAAGGTGTACGCGCTGCCCGCGACGGGCACGGTCGAGGCGAATTCGGCGTAGCAGAGTGCGGCCAGGCCGCAGGCGACGGCCGCGAAGACGAAGGCCAGCGAGACCGCGGGTCCGGCCATGTTGCCCGCGGTACGCGCGGTGAGGGTGAAGATACCGGCGCCGACCACGACCGCGACGCCGAAGACCGTGAGGTCCCACGAGGTCAGGTCCTTGCGAAGTTTGGCATCGGGATCGTCGGTGTCCCGGATCGACTGTTCGACGCTCTTGGTGCGGAACAGTCCGGTGGTGCGTTGGGCAGCGGGACCGGCAGCGTCTCGCGAGGAGTCCGATATCGCCACTGTCTCTCCTAAATCTGGCTTCTCGGCAACAATGCAGTTCTCACCGGTCGGTCACCATCAGGCGAGTTGTCGGCGTCACACGGCACCGTATCATCAGCTGGTACGTACCAGTTCAGCAACGGGCTGGTCACCGAGAACGCACCCGCGTGCCGCCGCAACACCACGCCGAGGACCGGTGGGCGGATTAGTGTTTCGGTATGGCTTTCGGGGGAACGTCCGCGGGCGGCGATCCGGTCGCGCTGGATCGGGTGCTGGCGCATGCGCACAGCGTCAGGGTGAGGGAGATGCCCGGTGACGCACCGACCCTGCTGGAGGAACGGGACCCGGTTGCCGTGCGAGCGCTGCGGGACGCCCTGCGCGTTGCCGACCTGTCCGGTTTCGTGTGCATGTGCTGGGGCGATGTGGTGCTCGACTTCTTCGACACCGACGAGCGTCCACTCACCACGGTGACCCTGCATCACGGCTATTCGATCCGCTGGGACGGCTGGCCCCAGGACGCGCTGCTGGCCGACGGCGTCCGCTCGCTGGAATGGCTGGCCGTGCGCGGCATCGCCGTTCCCCTGCGCGAATACCGCGTGGCCGAGCAGCGCCAGGCCGAAACCGACCGCACCGCCCGGCTCTGGGTGGCCGAGATCCCCGCACCACTCATGCCCTACACCGAGACCTTTCTCGATACGTCCACCTCCGGCGGCGGTCTGACCGGACCCCAGGTGGCAGCGGCCCGGGCCCTGCTGTCGACGGCGTACCCGGATGCGGTGGATCGAATCCTGCGCCTGTGCGCCTGGTACGCCGCGGGCACCGGCGCCTACTCGGGCTACCCGCCGCACGAACGCATTCCGGCCCAGTTCCTGGATCTGGAGAACCGCACCGATTTCGCCCGCGCCGTCGACCTGGCCGATGACGCCGCCATCGCCGGCGCGGTCCGCTACCTGATCAGCTGGGATACCCGAAAACGCCTGGCCCGCCTGCTATCCGCGCTCTCCCCCGCCGCCCGCCGCAAGGTCCTCGTCCACGCCCGCGACGCCGAATCCCGCCGCTGGCTGGAGCGCCGCATCGCGGGGTTGCAATGAGATGCCGCCGGGTTGCACCGAAGTTCACCCGACGGGTTTCGCGAGGGTCGACTCGTCGCCGCACGCGGCTCGGAGATTAGCGTGGAAAACATGGTCGAGTTTCCCGAGAGCAACGTGGGACCGAAGTTCAAGGGCAAGCGGGTCGGGTACTTCCGCGAGACGGCGGGGTATCGGCGGTATGCGGGGGCGTATCGGGACGGGTTCGAGCTGTTGCCACCCGAGCGGGAGACCATCGATGTGCCAACGAGTTTCGGGACGGTGCGGGCGTATCGATTCGGAGACGGGGAGGCGACGCCGCTGGTGCTGCTGCCCGGCAGGCAGGCGGCGACACCGATGTGGGCGGCGAATCTGCCGGGGCTGCTGGCGGTGCGGCCGGTGATCACGCTGGATCTGCTGGGTGAGCCGGGGTTGAGCGTGCAGTCCGGGCCGCTGACCGACGAGGTCGATCAGGCGGCGTGGCTGTCGGAGGCACTGGCGGCGTTGGAGCCTCGGCCGGTGCATGTGCTGGGCGTGTCGATCGGCGGATGGTCGGCGGTGAATCTGGCAGTGCACCATCCCGATCAGGTGGCCTCGCTCATCACCCTGGACGCACCGTTCGTGTTCGGCGGGGTGACCTGGAAGATGGTTCTGGTGTCGCTGGGTTCGGTGCTGCCGGGGATGCCGGAGACCTGGCGCAACAGGCTGTTGAGCTGGATTTCCGGCGGGGTGTCGGCGCCGCAGGACCTGCCCGAGGGCAGGTTGATCGCCTCGGGCATGAAGGACTTCTCCTCCTATCTGCCGATGACGAATCCGCCTGCCAAGGACCAGCTTTCGGCACTGGCTATGCCGTTCCTCGGGATCTTCGCCGGGCGCAGCATCGTGCACAATGCCCGCAAGCTGGCGGACAAGGCGCGAAAGCTGGTGCCCGGTGGTCAATTCGAGGTGTGGCCGGCGGCCTCGCACGCCATCAACGGCGAGTTCCCGGACGAGATCGCGGCGCGCGTCGCGAAGTTCCTCGGCGAGATAGAGCCCGCCGCAGGCTGATTCGTCCGGCCTGTCTCGGGCTCATTCGCGAGTCGGTCAGGGCACCAGGACCGCGCGCCCCCGGATCTGGCCCGCGTCCAGGCGGCGGAAGGCTTCCGGCCCCTCGGCGAGGTCGAAGCGCTCGACCTCCATGTGCAGCTTGCCCGCCTGGGCGAGGGCCACGCACGCGTGCAGGTCGCTGCGGGTGCCGCCCAGCGATTTCCGCACGGTCGCGCCCCACGGCCAGCCCAGGCCGCCGGCCGGTCCTGCGGTGATTTCCGGTGCGCCGCCGCCGATTCCGACCATGCGGTAGGCGCCATTGGGGGCGACGGTCTCGCAGGCCAGCTTGGCGGTGGAGTCCACGCCGACGAAGTCGAAGACGGCGTCCGCGCCGCGGCCGTCGGTGAGGTCGAGGATCTGCTGGGCGGTGTCGCCGCCGGAGAGGATGCCGAGTTCCGCACCGCAGTCGGCGGCCAGGTCCAGCTTCTCCTGCGCCTGGTCCACGGCGATCACCCGCACGCCGGAGATGGCGTGCAGGATCTGCACCGCCACGTGCCCGAGCCCGCCGATACCGATGGCGACCGCGGTGCCGCCGGGCCGGAGTGCTTCGCGCGCACCGCGAATGGCGTGGTAGGCGGTGAGGGCGGCGTCGGCGACCGGCGCGGCCTGCAGGAAGTCCAGGTCGCCGATGGGCACGAACGAGCTCGCCGGAATCCGCACGTACTCCGACATGCCGCCCTCGATGGTGAGTCCGGGGCAGGGCGGCATGGCGACGCGACCCGCCGCGAGACAGACGTTCTCGTTGCCGCTCACGCATTCCCGGCAGACGCCGCAGGTCCAGAACAGGTAGACGACGCCGCGTTCGCCGATCTCGCGCCCGTTCACGTCCGAGCCGATGGCCTCGATGGTGCCGGCGATCTCGTGGCCGAGGGTGAGCGGATCCTCGCGCAGCTGGATCGGGAAGTTGACCAGGGTCAGGTCGGAGTGGCAGACCCCCGCGGCGCCGACCTTCACCAGCAGGTCGGTGGGTCCGATGTCCGGGACCGGGATGTCGTTGATCTGCACCTTTTCCGGGCCGGTCCACTGGAGTGCGCGCATCGTGCTTCCTTGCCTCGAGCTTGTGATCTGGCGCACACGGTAGCAGTGACTTTACACTGTGTCTATCGAATGACGGAATGTCTACTGATTTACTCGAAAGTCTTCCCACCATGTCGGACAGCTGTCTAGGCTCGCGTCCCATGAACACACCGCGGATCGCCATCGTGGGCGCCGGAATCTCCGGGATCTGCATGGCCGTGGCTCTGCAGCGGGCCGGATTCACCGACTTCGCCCTCTACGAGAAGGCCGACGAGTACGGCGGCACGTGGCGCGACAACAGCTATCCGGGCCTGGTGTGCGATGTGCCCTCGCGGTACTACCAATTCCGGTTCGCCATGAATCCCGAATGGTCACACCTGTATTCGGCCGGACCGGAGATCAAGGACTACCTGGTCGGGGTGGCGCGCGAGCACGGACTGCACCGGCGTACCCGCTTCGGGACCGAGGTGACCGGCGCGGTGTTCGACGGCGACGGCTGGCAGCTCACCACCTCCGACGGCGTGACCCGGCGCGTCGACTTCGTGCTGTGCGCAACGGGTTTCCTGCACCACCCGAGCCGGCCGGACATCCCCGGCCTGGACGAATTCGGCGGCCCGGTCATGCATTCCGCGCGCTGGCGGCACGATGTCGAGCTGACCGGCAAGCGGGTGGGCGTCATCGGCACCGGCTCCACCGGCACCCAGCTGGTGAGCGCGCTCGCGGGCACGGTGCCGGAAGTCGTGCTGTTCCAGCGCACTCCGCAGTGGATCCTGCCGACGGTGAACCGGCCTTACACGCGGGTGTCGAAGCGGCTCTACTCGCTGATCCCCGCACTGGGCGCACTCCCCTACTGGTTCAATCGCGCCGCCTTCGCCGTGTTCTCGCAGGGCCTGGTGCATCCCGGCCGGGTGCGCCGGTTCATCCAGTGGGTGGTGGAGCGAAACCTGCGGTCGGTCAAGGATCCTGAACTGCGCCGCAAGCTGACGCCCGACTATCAGGCCATGTGCAAGCGGCTGGTGGTGTCCGACCGCTTCTACCAGGCGGTGCAGCGCCCCGATGTCACGCTGGTGACCGAGGGCATCGATCACGTCGAGAAGCGCGGCGTGGTGACCACCAGAGGCAGCCTGCACGAGCTCGACCTCCTGGTCCTGGCAACGGGATTCGACTCGCACGCTTTCATGCGCCCGATGGCCATCACCGGACTGGACGGCCGCACCCTGGATCAGGCCTGGGAGCAGGGCCCGCGCGCCTTCGAGGGCGTCATGATGCCGGACTTCCCGAATCTGTTCATGCTCGTCGGCCCGCACAGCCCTTTCGCCAATCATCCGCTGACCGCGGTCGCCGAGGCGCAGTCCGCCCGTATCGTCGGCTGGCTGCGACGGTGGCAGGCAGGTGAATTCGCGACCGTCGCCCCCACCCGCGCCGCCACCGACCGCTACAACGCGCGGATGCGGGCCGCCGCCCCGAGCACGGTGTGGACCACCGGCTGCACCAGCTGGTACCTCGGCAAGGACGGGCTGCCCGAGCTGTGGCCGTGGACCCCGGGGCGCTACGAGAAGCTGATCCGCAGCGCACCGGATCCGGTCGACTACGACCTGAATCAGCGTGTCGAGAGCCGGAAGTGAGATCGTGGAAATAGCGTTCTGGCGCTTGCTCTCCCGCCTGGTGGGCCACTGGTGGTTCGGCCCCGCCCCCGACTGGTCCCGGGTCCGCGCCCGGGTCGGCGCGGGCACCACCTTCGCCCGGGCGCCCCGCGGTATCGCCGTCGAGACCAGTCGACTCGGCGGCATACCGGTCGAAACCCTCACTCCCCGTTCGGCGCCCGCCGATGCCGCGGTGCTGTACCTGCACGGCAGCGGCTATGTGATCGGCATGCCGCGCATGGTCCGCACCCTCACCGGCGCGCTGGCGGCGGGCATGGGGACCACCGTGCACGCCCTGGATTACCGGCTGGCCCCCGAGCACCCGTACCCGGCTGCCATCGACGACACCGTCGCCGCCTATCGAGCCCTGCTCGCGGCGGGCATCCCGGCCGAACGCATTGCGGTGGTCGGTGATTCGGCCGGCGGCGGCCTGGCGCTGGATCTGGCCCTGCGGCTGCGTGAGAAGCAGTGGCCGCAACCCGCGATCCTCGGGCTCATCTGCCCGGTGCTGGACCTGACCGCGAATTCCTCGGCCTTCCAGTGCGATCCGAGCCGGGAGCCGCTGCTGAACCCGCCGCTCATGACGCAGTTCATGGATGCCTATCTGCCGGGTGTCCCCGAGGACGAGCGCCGCGCCCGGTCTCCGCTCTACCGCGACATCACCGGCCTGCCGCCCATCGTCATGCATTCGGCGGGCGACGATCTACTGGCCGGGGACGCCCGCCGTTTCGCCGCCCTGGCGGCGAAATCGGCTGCGCCCCTGCGGCACCGCGAGTACCGCAATCTCTGGCACGTCTTCCACGCCATGCCCATGCGCGTGGCACGGGAAGCCGTGACCGATCTCGCCTCCGCACTGTCCGACCGCCTCTACGGCCACCACGTCGGCCACCGGGCAAGCCGTTGATCGATCGATCCGGCATCGCCGCCCGGTCCGGCACGTTCAGCGCCGGGCGGCGTGCTCGTCCAGTTCGAGGTCGATGAAGGCTCCGATCATGGCCCGCCACACCGCTTCCGCGACGGCGGGCGCCAGTCCGGCCGCGTCGGCACGCTCGCGGGCGAGCGCCACAACCCGCTCCACGCGATCGGGCGCGCGCACGGCCTGCTCGTCGGCCTTGAAAGTGGCGGCCGCGCGCACCAACTCCTGTCGCTCGGCCAGCAGCCGGATCAGGTCACCGTCGAGAACATCGATGCGCGTGCGGACTTCGGCCAGCGAACGTGGAGCGGACATGAGCAGGCAGCCTATCGAACGCCGGGCGCCCGGCGTTCGGGCTCGAACGCCGGGCGCCCGGCGTTCGGGCTCGCGGATCACACGAAAGCCCGGCTGACGACCGGCACCACGAACTCCTCCAGCATGGCGCGCTCCTCGGCGTCGTCGCGGCCGGGGGCGGCGAGGAAGGAGACGATGATGCGGGTCAGCCAGCGGGCCAGGCGGCTGCGTTCGGGATCGGTGAGGGCGGTGGGCGTGAACAGGCCCGCCGCAATGGATTCGATGACGTCGGAGTCCTGGCTGATGCGTCCGGCCGCGCCGGATTCGCCGGGGCGGAACCAGGCGATGAGCATGGGGTCGGCCCGGACCGCGTGGATCGCGCCGAGCATGGCGGTGACCACCTTCTCGCCCGGATCCTCGATCGCGGCGACCTGCTCGAACACGCCCCCGGCAATGCGGCGGGTGGCGCGGTGCACGAAGGCCAGGCGGACGGCCTGCCGGTTGTCGAAGTACCGGTAGAGGGTCGCGCGGGAGCATCCGGCCGCCTTGGCGATATCGCCCATGCCGACCGCGGTGACGCCGCGTTCGGCGAACAGGCGCGCGGCGGCATCGAGGATGCGCTCGGCGGCCAGGTCGGCGCGGCCGTCGGCCAGCCAGTCTCGGCTCATGGATGTCCCTTCGCTGCTCGCGGATCCGGCGGCGGGCAGCCGCCACCGGACCCACTCGTTCACACTCTGCCCGCGCGGTGCGCGGACGGTGCGACCGGGCCGACCTTGCGCGGTGGCCGGCCCGGAGTCGGTCAGGCCGTCGCCCGGAACGGGACGGAGATCGGCCAGCGCACGTAGTTGCCGTGCGCCCACTGCACGGTATCGAGATCGACGGTGAAGTCGGGGCAGCGGGCCAGCAGTTCCTCCAGGGCAACGCGTGCCACCATGCGGGCGGCGGCCGCGCCGAGGCAGTGGTGGTGGCCGTGGCTGAAGGTCATGATGCGCTTGGGATTGCGGCGCACGTCGAGTTCGGCGGCGGTGGGCCCGAATTCGCGTTCGTCGCGGTTGGCCGACCCGTAGAGCAGCAGCACGCGGCGGCCCGCGGGGATGGTGACGCCGTGCAGCTCCACATCGCGGGTGGCGGTCCGCGCCAGGCCCTGGACCGGGGAGGTCATGCGGAGGAATTCCTCGACGGCGTCGGGGATGAGCGCCGGATTCTCCACCAGCAGGCGGCGCTGGTCGGGGAAGGCGGTGAGCAGTTGCACCGCGCCGCCGAGGTTTCCGGTGGTGGTGTCGTTGCCGCCGGTGATCATGGTGAAGGCGAAGCCGAGCATGGCCAGCAGGCCCTCGTTGTCGCCGTCCGCGCCGAGCCCGGAGGCCAGCAGGTGCGAGATGGTGTCGTCGCCGGGTTCCTTGCGCCGCCGGTCGATGAGTTCGCTGAAGTAGCCGACCATTTCACCGACCGCGGTGAAGGCGTTCTGGTCGCCCGCGGCCAGCCCCGCACCCTCGACCGCGCCGCCGACGATGTTCTCGGTCCACGCGTCGAACTTGCCCCGATCCTGTTCCGGCACACCGAGATAGTGCGCCACCACCATGGTGGGCAGGGGCTTGAACAGGTCTTTGACGATATCGCCGGAGCCCGCGGCCCGCAGGCCCTCGATGCGCTCGATGACGAAGGCGCGCACCTCGGGTTCGACCGAATTGACCTGCCGGGGTGTGAATCCCGGCGATACCCGGCGGCGGAAATCGGTGTGGTCGGGCGGGTCCATGAAGACGAACGGCTTGGCGGCGCCGAATCCGGCGGCCAGCAGGTCGACGTAGTCGACGGTCAGGCCGGAGGCCGAGGAGAAGGTCTCGGGGTCGCGGGCGGCCGCGTACACGTCCGTGTGCCGGGACAGGACGTAGAAGTCGTCGGATTCGCGGCCCTCCGGGACGGCCCGGTGGACCGGATCGTGGTCGCGCAGCTGGGAATACATGGGATACGGGTCGCGCCAGGTTTCGCCGGAGCGCAGTTCGAATCGCACCGCATGAGACGCCGTTGAACTCATGAACCGACGGTAAGACAAAACTCACGATATGTCTAGAACCTGTTGCATAACTGTCCTGATGTACCAGGCAGTCGGGATCAGAGCACCCGGAAGCGCACCGGATGGGCCAGCGTCCGGCCCGCGTCATCCAGATGATGCAGCAGGTAGGAGCCCGTCGGCAGCGGACCCGGCCGCAGGGCCGCGTCGGCCGGGACCACGGCCGCGCCGACCTGCCGCAGGCCCGCTACCGGAGCGACCGCGGCATCGGCCGCGCCCGGCTGGGCGATGACCGGTAGGACCACCTGATCCCGCGTCACCCCGTTCCCCAGCGTGAGAGTGCGCAGCGCGGGCGTGGCGGGCACCGTGGCGGCCAGGCCACCGGGATCGGCGTAGACGGCGAGGCGATGCCCGGCCACCGCACCCGCGAGGCCGTAGCTGACAACCAGATCCCGGCCGGGCTCGTAGAGGGACCGGTCGAGCAGCAGCCGGTCGAAGGGCGCCGCGTCGTCGGCGGTCCGTCCGGCGGCTCCCGTTTCCACGAATCCGCGTGCCCGGCACCAGAATCCGGCATCGGCGGCGGCCGTCACCGAGAAGTCGTACCAGCCCGCGCCCTCGGCGTCGGCGTCACAGGACATCTCGCGCCGTTCGGTCCCGCCCGCCGCGATCTCGATAGTCCAGGGCCCGTCGTTACGGTAGGCATTGGAGACCACCGCGACCGAAACACGGTGCGTCCCGCCATTTTCGAATACCCAGGAGAGCTTGCGCCTGCCGGAGGCGGCCGCGGCGGCGGTGACCCGCAGCGCGCCGCACGGACCGGTGAGATCGCCGGCGAAGCGGCGCTGGAAGCCGTCGGGGCCGTACACCGAATAGTCGTAGCGTCCGTTCACCGCCGGAAAGTCCTGTGCGACAGCGCCGCCGCCGGGGATGTCGAACCGGGTCGGCGTGAAGTCCGCGGCGAAGGCGTTCGGATGCACCCGGCAGTGCACAGTGCCGGGGCCGCCGTTGTCGATGGCGACGGTGATCCCGCCCTGCCCGTTGGGCGCGCACCGGGCCTGCATCCGGTACGGCAGCGGTACCCGCGCCTTGCTGCCGCTCTGCTGCTTCGGCAGGCGCTGCACGAACGGAAGCGGTTGCGCGACACCGGACATCGTCTGCTCGCCGCGCGGGGCGGCGGTGGGCAGGATGAGGGTGCGGCGCGCGCCGAAGTCGAACAGCGAGGACAGGTCGCCGCACCCCGCCCGCCGCCACGGGCTGATATTCGGTTCGGCGACACCGGTGACCCGCTCCAGGAACTTCAGCACCGAGGTGTGGTCGAACAATTCGGAGCAGACGGCCTGTTTGCTCCACGGCGACACGATGATCGCGGGTGTCCGCGCGCCCAGGCCGACATTGTGGCGGCCGAAGTATTCACCGGCCGCGCCCGGCGGCGGCGCCGGCGGCGGGATGTGGTCGAAGTACCCGTCGTTCTCGTCGTAGTTGAGGATGAATACCGTCTTGTTCCAGACGTGCGGGTGTTCGGCGAGCGCCTCCAGCACCCCGCGCACCATGGCCTGCCCATTGCGCGGGCCCATGACCGGATGCTCGCAGTCGACGTAGGGCGCGACGATCCAGGACACCGTGGGCAATTGTCCGGTCGCCACGTCGGTGCGGAAGGATTCCACGAGCGTGCCGGTGCGCGCCCGCAGCAGCCCCTGCTCCACCAGCGCCCGCTGCCCCGCCGACAGCTCGTCCAGGCCCCGCTTCAGGTCGGCGGCGTAGGCGGGTTCGAGGCTCGGATCCCGTTGCAGGTCCGCGTAATAGCGGAAGAAGTTCTCGAAGGCGACCCCGCGCCCGCCATTGGTGTACTTCAGCGCCGCCCGCGCGGCCTCGCGGAAGGGCAGGAAGAACTCGAGCGCATTGTCGGTGTAGTTGTCCCACTCCTGGTAGACGCGCCAGCCGATGCCGCGCTCCTGGAGTCGTTCGGCGTAGGTGGTCCAGGGCAGGCCGAAGATGATGTCGTTGACGTAGCGTCCGGCGTCGGGGCCGAGCAGCGCGTCGTAGAGGAACAGATTGCCGGTCCGCGGCGCGACCAGCCCGGCCAGCGATTCGGCGACCGAGTGCGGGAGGGCGCTGGTCAGTCCGTGCACCATCCCCAGTACGGCGTCCACGATCCCGGCGACCGGCAGGCTGCGCATCCAGCGCAGTTTCAGATCATCGGCGAACAGCGAGACCTGCAGGGATTCCGCGAAATTGTCCAGGGCCAGCGGGTTTTCCACGGTGCCGGTGAACAGGTACATGCGATTGGGGTCGGTGGGCCCGTTCACCGAGCAGTGGTAGCCGTCGCACAGGGTGAACGCCTCGGCCAGCTGGTAGTAGAAGCCCAGGCTGTCGCGGTCGTAGCCGACCATGGTGCCCTCGCCCTTGGCGGGGATCCAGCCGTCGTGCCGGCCGAAGGCGAAAGCGTCATGGCCGGTGCGGGTTCCGTGATCGGTGCCGTCGATGTTCTGCAGCGTGGTGGGGTACGGCAGCACCACCCGGCCGCCGTCGGGCTGGTGGAAAACCGAGCGTCCGGTGGACAGTTGTAGCGCATTGAGATCGGCATAGCCGCGCACGCCGGCCATGGAGCCGTAGTAGTGGTCGAAGGAGCGGTTCTCCTGCATGAGGATGACCACGTGTTCGATCCGGTCCCAGCCGCCGGGCGGGGCCGGTTCGGCCCAGGCCTGCACCAGGCTCGGCGGGAGCATCGACATGGCTCCGGCCGCACCACCCAGCTGCGCGGCGTGCTTCAGAAAACGCCTCCGATCCATGGCAACCCCTGTGAGCATAGGAACGGCTACCGTTGAGGATCGCCGACCGAGCTTGGGGGTTCGTGGCGGTGAGGGGGATCAGTAATGAAGGGTCAGTTAATCATTGGCTCCGGACGTCGCGGATCTGTCACGTGGCATTCACTGCTGTTCAGCCGGCGTTGTCCTCGTCGCGAACCAGCAGGAAGACCAGTTCGGTATCGCCGATGCGCAACACCGCTCCATCGGACAATAATCCGCTGTCGGCAACCCGTGCGCCATCGACATAGACGCCGTTGGAGGAGTGCAGGTCCTTGATCACCCAGGTGTGCCCGTTGTCGATGAGCAGCGCGTGGTGGCGGCTGACCCGGCCGTCGGCGAGCGCGATGTCATTGTCGGACAGGCGGCCGATGCGGGTCGTGGAGCCGATCACCGGAAAGACGTTCCCGGAGCGGTCGCGCAGCAGCGCCTGTGGCTCGTGCCAGCTGCGGTCCACGATGGTGGTGGCGCGGGTGGCCGAGGCCGCCGCGACCGCCGGCACACTGAGCTGATCCTGGCGGAGGATGCGCGATTCCAGCTCCCGGATGCGATGCCCAGGATCGATGCCGAGTTCCTCGGCGAGGATGCCGCGCAGCCGGCGGGCCGCCTCGAGCGCGTCGGACTGCCTGCCGGTCAGGTAGAGCGCGGTGATCAGCTGCTCCCAGAGCGATTCCCGCAGGGGATGATCACGCACCAGCAGGGCCAGCTCGGAGACCACGCCCTCGGCGCGGCCCTGGGCGATATCGGCCTCGGCGCGAGCCTCGATGACGCCGATGCGCTCGTCGTCGAGGGCGACGGCGTAGGCGTCGGCGAAGCCGAGTCCGCGCAGATCGGACAGGACCGGTCCGCGCCACTGGGCGAGCGCGTCGGAGAGGGCGGCGGTGGCGGCGGCGAACCGTCCGGCGGCGAGGGCGCGCAGGCCGTTCTCGCGGCGGGCCCGGAAGCGGAAGACATCGCAGGCCGGGTCCGCGAGCACGATGCGATAGCCGGTGCCCATGTGCTGCAGCATGTTCCGGGCGTCGATGCCGCCGTCGCGCAGCGGCTTGCGCAGATTGGAGATGATGGCGTGCAGGCTGACGCGTACGTCGGGCGGCGGATTGTCCTCCCAGACCGCGCTGGCGAGGGCCTCGACGGATACGGGACGGTTGGCATTGATCGCCAGGTAGGCGAGCACGGCGCGCTGTTTGGGCCCGCCCAGCGGCTGGGACAACCCGTCGATGGTCAGCTGCACCGGGCCGAGCACCCCCACCTGCGCGCGCACCTCGCCCATCGCCGACCTCCCACCCGGCCCCAGCTGTCGCCCGTCACTGTAGCCATCCACGGCCGCCCCGCCCCTCGCATCCGCCGAATTCCTCTCACCGAAATGGTCGGTCCCCGGCCCGAATTCGTTCCACCGGGCGCGAATACGACGGGCATGCACTGGTGCCCGCACCGGTGCATGCCCGTGGACGCTGTCCCCGGTCAGGGGTTGAGGTTGTAGACCTCCACGCTGCCCATCACGGTGACCGGGTAGTTCGCCTTCACCCAGGCGGTGATCTGGGCGGAGGTGGACTGATCCGAATCCGAATTGCCCGGGCCGGACTGCGGCGCGTTGCCGCCCTGGGCCGGCTGGGGGTCGGCACCGCCCGGCTGGGGGTCGCGGCCCGCGCCGGAGTGGTTGTGGCCGGACTGCGGGTTGCTCGGCTGACCGGCATTCGGCTGGCCACCCCGAGAGTTGTTGTCCTGTCCGGATTCCTCGCGCTGACGCACCAGCAGGTAGCCGATCTGGTGGTCGGCGACATACTGCTGGAACTGGGCCAGCGTCGGTGAATCGTCGCGACCGCTGAAGCCACCGACCGCGAGCAGCGCCTTGCCCGTGCTCAATTCGAGCGAGCTGACGTCCTGAGCGCCGATAGCCGCTGCGGCCCAACGGGTGTCACTGCCCGCGATGAGGCCGGCGATCTGCGGGTCGGCCACGCCGCTGCGCTGGCCGGGGCCGCCACCGTGTTCGCTGCGGGGCGGACCGGCGGTCGGGCTGCCGCCATTGTGCACCTGGGCGACGGTCTCGAGGGTGTAGACGGTGGGACCGAGCAGACCGGCGAGCAGAACGAAGACGCCGATGGCGAGCGTGAAGCGCGGCAGCTTCGGGGCGATCAGCAGCACGGCCGCGGCGACCACCGACAGCGCGACCAGCGTCCAGCGCAGCCACGGCAGCCATTCGGGGGTGCGGTGCAGCAGCACGAACGACCACCCGCCGGTGGCGAGCAACATGACCGCGAGGGTGCCGCGGGCCGCGAGATGTGTACGGCGCTGCCACAATTGGGTCGCACCGATGCCGATCAGCGCAGCCATCGCCGGCACCAGTTCCATGGCGTAGTACGAGTGGAAGCTGCGGCTCATGTAGCTGAGCACGGCCGCGGTGGCCAGCAGCCAGCCACCCCACAGCAGCAGGCCGGCGCGCACGCGATCGGTGCGCGGCAGCCGGCGGGTCAGCCACAGTCCGGCGATCAGCGCGATCAGCGCGGCGGGCAGCAGCCACGAGAATTCGGTGGCGAGCTCACCGCTGAACAGGCGGGTGAGACTGGGCTGCGAACCGAAACCGCCGTGCATCTGGGACGGGTCGGCATGCTGGGCCGGATCCGGTGTCGGCATCGGGGGCGGCGTGGGCCGGTGGCCACCGCCGTTCTTGTTCCCCAGCACCCGGCCGAGGCCGTTGTAGTCGACGGCCAGTTCCCAGAGGCTGTTGCTGGTGGAACCGCCGATGTAGGGCCGGGATCCCGCGGGCCACAGTTCGACCAGCGCCACATACCAGCCCGCGGACAGCACCAGGGCCACGCCCGCGGATGCCAATTGCGTGATGCGCGTGCGCCATCCGCCCGCGCCGGCCACCAGCACCACCAGCGCGAGGCCGGGCAGCACCAGGAAGGCCTGCATCATCTTGGCGAGGAAGCCGAACCCCATGAGCACACCCGCGCCGACCAGCCAGCCGGTGTTGCCGGACCAGAAGCGTTCGCCGCGGGCGTCGATGGCCCGCACCGTGCAGTACGCGGCGGCCACCAGCAGCAGGAGCATGAGGGCGTCGGGGTTGTTGAAGCGGAACATCATGGCCGCCACCGGGGTCACCGCGAGCGCCGCGCCGGCGATGAGGCCGGCGGCCGGTCCGGCCCAGCGCCGCACCGCGGCGATGAGCAGCGCCACCGCGGCCACGCCCATGAGGGCCTGGGGCGCGAACATGGACCAGGAGTTGAAGCCGAAGATGCGGCCGGACAGGCCCATCGCCCACATGGCGGCGGGCGGTTTGTCGACGGTGATGGAGTTCTGCGGGTCCAGCGACGCGAACAGCAGGGCCTTCCAGCTCTGGGTGCCGGACTGCACGGCGGCGGCGTAGTAGCCGTTGCCCCAGCCCGCGCCGCCGAGGCCCCACAGGTAGACGACGGCCGTGGCGATCAGCAGCGCCAGGGTGGCCGGTCGCTCCCAGCGCGGCTGCCCGGGCGGGTTGAGCAGCGTCGCCCACCGCGACGCGCGCCTACCCTCCGACAAGGCTGCGTTGTCCTCCCCGATGGAGGCGTCGCCGCCTCCGGAGGAGGCCGCATCGCCCGCGACGCTGGTGATGGTCGACATGCCACCCGCCTTCCTGTGTTCCCAGATTCCGATTGACCTCGCGGAGCCTAGGCGGCGGGTTTTGAACCGAGCTTCAGGTCGGCTGGGAGTTCCCTGTGAGAGACCGCGAGGGCACTTCTACCTGGGCAGACAGCAAGAAGGGCAGCCATTCGGATGCCCTTCCGCGTGTCGTCCGCGCTGCGGACCGCGTTGTTCGGTTGTCCTGCTCCGGGGACATCGGCAGTTGCACATGGCTTCTCCGATCCGGGCGGATGTGGTCAGACGGTGGGCAGGGTGAAGGCGGCGGTGCGGACCTTCCCGGCGTGCTTGAAGTCGAGGAACAGCCGGTAGGTGCCGCGGCCGGGAACGGCGGTGTGGAAGGTGATGTCGGGGCCGGGCGCGGTGACGCCATCGCCGGGCTCACCGTTCGGGTGCACATGGACGTAGGCCAGATCGCCGGCGCGCAGGATCACCAGATGGCCGTAGGCCGCCAGGTAGGGCTGCAGATCGGTGACGGGCGCGCCGTCCTTGCGCACGGTGAGGGTGAGCAGGTGGCCCTCGCCGGGAACCAGATCGCCGTCCAGGGTGACCTCGTAGCCGTCGACGGTGATGGTGCGCTGCGGTTCCGGCGCGGTGCCGGGCCGGTAGTCGCCCGCGATGCCGAAATCGGCTCCCAGCGTGATGGTCTTGCCGAGGGCGCGCGGCGCGATATCGGTGAAGGCGCGGTAGGCGCCCGCCTCGGGCAGGTTCAGCCGGACGGTCCAGGTGCCGTCGGCCTGCCGCTCCGGGTGCACGTGCCAGAAGCCGGTCAGCTCGCGCTGCACGACGATCAGGTGCAGTTCCTTGTCGTGGATGGCGTCGAAGTCGTGGACGGGCAGGCCGTCCGGGCCCAGGATGCGGAATCGGAACTCGATTTCGCCTGCGGTTACGACCTTTTCGGCGAGGTCGAGGGTGTAACCGTCCTGGGTGATCTGGAGTCCGCCCGGCAGGCCGCCGTCGTGGCCGCCGTGGGCGTGCCCACCGTGAGCGCCGGGCGCCTCGTGGGCCGTATGAGCCGCGTGATCGCCGTGCCCGGCGTGGGCCGCGTGATCGGCATGGTGGGCGTGAGCAGTGTGGTCGACCGGGGCCGCGTGGTGAGCATGCGCGGCGTGATCGCCGTGCGCCGCGTGATCGTGGTGTCCGGTGTGCGCCTGGGTGGTCATTTCTCTTCCCTCTCAACTGCTTCGGTGCCTTACGAAAGATCAAGTTAATACCCCCCAGGGGTATGTGCAAGATGTGTTGTTGTGAACCGGATCACCGCCGCATCCGCGCGGGTTCGGATCACCGTGATGGCAACCGTGGCCGGACGAGCACGGTTCGACAATCGTCCAACCCATGGCGAGCGAGAGCGAGTACCGAACGGGCCTGTTCGCGTTGGGAATCGAACTCGACGGGGAGGGTCACCACCCCGCCGCGTGGCATCGAGCCGGACACGAACCAGACCGTCTATTGCATCCACAGACCGTGCGCACCCGGGTCCAGGCGGCGGAGAACGCGGGCTTCACGTTCGCGACCTTCGACGATGCCCTGAACCCCGGCCCCGGTCCGGGCGGGCGGCTCGATGCCACCACCCGCGCGGCCTTCGTCGCGGCCACCACCAGCACCCTCGGCCTGGTCCCGGTGTCGGCGGCGACCTACGCGGAGCCGTTCCACCTGTCGTCGCAGCTGGCCTCGCTGGACTATGCGGCGCGCGGCCGGGCCGGCTGGCTGGCCGTCGACGAGCCGGGCGCGGCCCGGGCCTGGGGAGCCACCGCCCGCGAGACCCCGGCCGAGATCCGGCGCGAGCGCGTCGATGCCGTCGAAGTCGCACGGCGACTGTGGGATTCGTGGGAGGACGACGCGGTCGTCCGCGACTACGCGGCCGGGAAGTTCCTGGACCGCGACAAGCTGCACTACATCGATTTCATCGGCGAGACCTTCTCGGTGAAGGGCCCGGCCATCGTGCCCCGCCCGCCGCAGGGGCAGGTCGTCGTATTCGGTTACGGCGCAGCGGGAACCGAGGGCATCGACGTGGCACTGGTGAGCGGAACCACGCTGCCCGAGATTCACGAGGCGATCGAGCACGCCCGGGCGGAAGGGGTTTCGCGCGTACTCGTGGATATCGAGGTCACCCTGGACACGCCGACCGCGACCGCCGCCGAACGCCGCACGGATCTGGACAGTCACGGCGACCCCGGATCCACTGGGCGACTGTCCTTTTCGGGCTCGCACGCCGAGCTGACCGCCCGGCTCACCGAGCTGGCCCCGATCGCCGACGGCGTCCGCCTGCATCCGGCCGTCATCGACGAGGACCTTCCGGTCCTCGCCCGCTACGTCCTCCCCGCCCTGCTGCGCACGGGTCTCGCTCATCGCCCGGTCCCCGGTTCGACGCTGCGCGCGAATCTGGGCCTGGCCCGCCCCGCCAATCGCTACGTCAAGGAGCTCGCCCGATGACCGAGGTCCCCTTCCCCGACGCCCAGGTGCATTTCGGGGTCTTCTTCCAGGGCGTCAATCACCACACCATCTGGGCGGATCCGAGCAGCGGTTCGCAGATCGACTTCGAGACCTTCCGCCGGGTCGCCACCACCGCCGAGCGCGGCCTGTTCGACGCCTTCTTCCTGGGTGAGGGCCTGCGCCTGCGCGAACAGGACGGGCAGCTGCTGGACACCGATATCGCCGGACGGCCCGACGCCATCACGCAATTGGCGGCGCTGGCGGGCATCACCACGCGAATCGGCCTGGTGGCCACGCAGAACGCCACCTACAACGAGCCCGCCGATCTGGCGCGCCGCCTGGCGAGCCTGGATGTGCTGTCGGGCGGGCGCGCGGGATGGAATGTGGTGACCACCGACAATGCCTGGACCGGTGAGAATTTCCGGCGCGGCGGATTCCTGGATCACACCCAGCGCTACGAGCGCGCCGCCGAATTCCTGAGCCTGGCACGGGAGATCTGGGATGCCTGGTCCGGCAATGCCATTGCCGCGACCCGCGAGCACGAGAGCTGGCTGCAGCCCGGTGCGGTGCGCGTGGTCGAACGCGACAGCGCGCAATTCAAGGTCGCGATCACCCCGACGGTGCCGCGGAGTCCGCAAGGTCATCCGGTGATCTTCCAGGCTGGCGTCTCCCCCGCCGGTCGCGATTTCGCGGCCGCGCAGGCGGAGGTCATCTTCTCCCCCTTCGGCACCGATTTCGATCCGGCCCTGGAATTCGCGAACGATATTCGTGCCCGGCTCGTCGCGGCGGGGCGGCCCGCCGACGATATCCGGATTCTGCCCGGCACCCAGATCGTGCTGGCCGAGACCGCCGCCGAGGTCGAGGAGAAGCGGCGCTGGGTGCTGGAGCAGCAGATCACCGGCGCGACGGCGCTCTCGCTGGCGGGACAGGTGTGGGGACGGGATCTGTCGCACCTGGATCCGGACGGCCCGCTGCCCGCCGAAGATCCGGCGCCGTCGGTGATTTCGTCCACCCGCGGCGCGCAGCGGGACGGCCAGGACCGCGCGGCGATCGTGGCGCAGTGGCGGGCGCTGGCCGAGTCGAAGGGGCTGACGCTGCGACAGGTGGCCGTCGAGACCACGGCCCGTTTCGGTTTCGCGGGCACGCCGGGGCAGGTCGCCGATGAACTCACCCGCTGGGTGCGGCACGGCGCGAGCCACGGCTTCAACATCACCCCGTGGCGGGTTCCGGCCGGCCTGGACGAGATCGTGGACCTGCTGATCCCCGAACTCCAGGAACGCGGTTCGTATCGGACCGCCTACACCGGCGTCACCCTGCGCGAGCACCTGGGCCTGCGCCCGCCCCTCACCCGGCGCTGACGCCCGCTCACCGGTCCGCGCAAAAATACGCCGGAAGGCGGTGTCATACCGCGAGGTCCGGGCGGCGGCCGCGTTCAATGAGGGCCGTGGTCGAGACACTCGAGACTCCGAAGAAGCATCCGCTGACCGTCGACCGGCGGCTGCGCCGCGATCAGCGCGGCGACGCCTATCGGCTGACCGCGCTGGGCGGGCTGGCGGCGCTGTCGCTGGACGCCCTGTCGAGCGTGGCCTATGGCCCGGAAGCCATTGTGCTGGCGCTGATTCCGGCCGGGATCGGGGCGGTGTCGTGGACGCTGCCGGTGTCGCTGGCCATCACGGCGCTGCTGCTCGTGCTGGTGCTGTCGTATCGCCAGGTCATCGCGGTGCACCCGGATGGCGGCGGGGCGTACGCGGTGGCCAAGAAGGATCTCGGGCGCGGGGCCGCGCTGCTGGCGGCGGCCAGCCTGGTCGTCGACTACGTGCTGACCGTGGCGGTCAGCCTGGCGGCGGGCGCGGCCAGCCTGGCCAGCGCCTTCCCCGCCCTGGCCGATCATCTGCTGCTGGTGACGCTGCTCGGGCTGGTAGTGCTGACGGTGCTGAACCTGATCGGAATCGCGGAATCGGCCAAGGTGCTGATGGGGCCGACCATCGTGTTCATACTGGCCATCTTCGCGGTCATCGCCGGCGGCTTCCTGCACCACGATCCGGTCGCGGTCATCGGCACCGACCTGGGTCCGGTGGAACCGGTCGAGTCGGTGGGAATCCTGTTGCTGCTCAAGGCGTTCTCGGCCGGCTGCTCGGCGCTGACCGGTGTCGAGGCCATCGCCAACGCGGTGCCCGCCTTCCGCACGCCCGCGGTGAAACGCGCCCAGCACACCGAGATGGCGCTGGGCGCGCTGCTGGGGATCATGCTGATCGGGCTGTCGATGCTCATCCGGCAGTACCACATGGTGCCGCGCGGGGACGTGACGATTCTGGCGCAGCTCTCGGCGGCCGCGTTCGGCACCGGCTGGATGTTCTATCTGACCAATATCGCGGTGACCGTGGTGCTGGTGCTGGCCGCCAACACCAGTTTCGGCGGGCTGCCGGTGCTGCTGTCGCTGCTGGCCAAGGACCACCGGGTGGCGCACGCCTTCGCCATGCGGTCGGAGCGGCCGGTGTTCCGGTACGGCGTGGGCGCGCTGGCGATCCTGGCGGCGATCGTGCTGCTCATCGTGAGGGCGGACACGCATCGGCTGCTGCCGGTGTTCGCGATCGGCGTGTTCATCGGGTTCACCATCAGCCAGATCGGTCTGGTGCGGCACTGGCGGGAGGTGCGCGGGCCGGGCTGGCTGCCGCGCGCGCTGCTCAATGGTTTCGGCGCGGTGCTCACCGCTGTCGCCGGGGTGGTGCTGATGCTGGAGAAGTTCCGTGAGGGCGCGTGGCTGCTGTTGATCATCATCCCCGCCCTGGTGCTGCTGTTCGCGCGCACCGAGGACTACTACGCACAGGTCGCGAAGGTGTTGGGGCTGGGCCGGATTCCGCCCGCGCCGGCGCCCGGCACGAAGACCAGCCTCATCGTGGTGCCGGTGGTGGCCGTCAGCGCGCTCACCGAACAGGCCCTGACCACCGCGCTGCGACTGGACGGCGAGGTGGTGGCGGTGGCCGTGGCCATCGAACCGGACTCGGCGAAACATCTTGGGGCACAATGGAAGAAGTGGGATCCGGGCGTGCCGCTCATGGTGCTGCCCGCTCCGAACCGCAGCCTGGTGGCCACGCTGGTCGGATATGTGCGCAAGCAGACGGCCAAGGGCCACCAGGTGACGGTGCTGCTCACCCAGGTCGAGACGCGCCGCTGGTGGCATCGGCTGCTGCACAATCCGCGCGGGCCGGTGCTCACCGCCGCGCTGCGCGCCCGCACCGATGCCGTGGTGGCGACCTTGGCCGTGCGGGTGGATTGATCACGGCCGTGCGGGAGGCGAATCGTCCGCTATGCCCGGGATTCGCTACGCCTCGTAGCGTTCCGGGACCTGCCCCGTGGCATAGCGGGCGTAGGTGTTCTCGGGGTTCACCGTGATGATGTCGGCGACGGCCACCAGATCGGCAGATACGCAAACTCCTTCGAGGACGGAACGAGCTGCTCATCGAGGCTCGGCTGCGCATGGAATCACCCGGAGCGCCGGGGCAATCGATGACTCGCCGGGAGCTGGCCGACGCCGTCAACGACCAGGTCTTCCGGGCCACCAGCAAGCGCGGGGCCGTCGACGAACGGCACGTCGGCAAGTGGGAGCGAGGCGAAACGACGTGGCCCAGAAGACATTACCGATCCGCACTGCGTGCGGTCCTGAACGTGGCGACCGATGCCGAACCCGGCTTCAGCACGCCGCATCGCGCGGCGGATGACGAGCCCGTGAACCGCAAGCAATTCCTGTCCGGCGCGCTCGTGGTGACCACGAACGTGGTGCTGTCGAACTCCGCGCCAACCGAATCCGAGTGGGCGACAATCGCGCGGCACACCTCGCCTTCGAGAACGCGGACTCCGCGTTGACCGCCGAGAAGCCACGCCCACTGGCCAAGGTCGAGCACGCCCAGGTGCTGGCGCGCAGCGGCGACATCGAGGCGGGCTGCGCGCTGGCGGCCGAGGCGCTGCTGGTCGGTCTCACCTACCAAGTGAGCGAATCACCCGCCTGGCCAGGGCGTTCCGCGCCGATCTGCCCGCGCGTACCGTCGAGGCGAGGGCACTCGACGACGCCCTCGCGACCCTCTACGGACGAGACGACCAATGACGAGCGTCGCCATCACCGGGCATCGCGGGCTGCCCGCGACCACGCTCGCCCTGGTGGATCGGGCGCTGCGACTGGAGGTGGCGCTGCGCATCCGGCCCGGCGGCCCGCCCCCGGTCGGGGTGAGCTGCCTGGCCGACGGGCCGGATGCGCTCTTCGCGCAGGCGATCCTGGATGCGGGCGGGGTACTGATCGCGGTCGTCCCGGCCCGGCGGTACCGGGCGAGCCTGCCCGCGTTCCATCACCCGGTCTACGACCATCTCCTCACCGCCGCCGACCGGGTCATCGAACTGGACCGCGAGGAATCGAATCCCGAGGCGCACCAGGCCGGCAGCCTGCGCATGCTCGACGAGGCCGGCGAGCTGCTGGCGGTGTGGGACGGACTGCCCGCGCGCGGCTTCGGCGGCACGGCCGATGTGGTGTCGACCGCCCGCGCGCGGGACATGCCCGTGACGGTGGTGTGGCCGGAGGGGGCCGAGCGGCCGTGAGCCGCCCGCCCGGTCACCAGGCGGCGGTCGAGACCAGCCAATCGACCATGATCCGGTTCGCCTCCGGCAGTTTGGTGATCGCACAGTGCCCGGTATCCGGGAGCAGGTGCACCTCGGTGTCACGGCGGCCCTCGAAGATCAGGGTGTCGGCGGCCGGGATGTGCACGTCGTCCGCGCCGTTGAGCACGAGCATGGGCGCGTTCCAGTCCCGGTCCAGCCACTTACGCAGCGTGAATTCGGACATGCGCTGCGCGAGTTCGGCATCGGCGGGCTCGGCGTCGAATCCCAGTGCGTTGCCGATGATTCCGCGCATGCCGTAGGCCCAGGTGCGGTCCGGGTCGAAGGCGCGCTCGATCGGGCCGCCCAGCACGATGGCGGCGTCCACCTCGGCGGCCAGGCCGGAGCGGGCGGAGAACCAGCCGCCCATGGAGATGCCCAGATGTACGACCCGGCCAGTGCCGAGGGTGCGGGCGCGGTCGATGATCGCGCGGACCACGCCGTAGCCGCTGTCGGCGGACATGGGCACGGGCGTCTCGCCGGTACCCGGAATGTCGAAGGCCAGCACGCGCATTCCGGTACGCAGGGCCAGGTCGGCGAACAGCGAGTGCAGGTCGATCTTCCAGGAGTCGACGCCGCCGGAGGCCAGCAGAACGGGGTCGGCGGCCGACCAGCCGGGCGGGGTCAGCAGGTGCACCGGGACGTCGATCCGCATGCCGCGATAGGGAGCCTCGACGGTCAGCCGGGAGAAGTCGAGCCCGAAATCCGGTGCGGCGAGCAGGTATTGATCAACCTGATCGGACAGCGCCGCGCACTTGGACTCGTCGGCCAGGGTGGGGAACTTGGCCCAGCCGTAGGCCAGCGCCGCGAGCCGGTGCCGGCCGGTGGCCGCGTATCCCCCGGCCAGGGTGGACCATTCGTGCACCCAGCCGCCCGGGCCGTCGTGCCACATGTCCGTGATGGCCGCCCGCGTGATGTCGACGTCGGCCTGCGGCAGGCCGGTACCCACCATCTGCGGGTACCGCTCGACGAAAAGGTCCTGCGGGTCGATCTGCCAGTGGAACGCCATTCGATCCTCCTGCCACTAACGCAAAGATGATTGCGTTTAGGAACGGTAGACCTCGGCAGGATCTAACGCAAGACTCCTTGCGTTAATATTGCCGAGTGACCGATTCGGAAGTTCGCCGCCGGACAGGCGGCCGCTCCGCGCGCGTCCGGCAGGCCGTGCTGGACGCGACCTTGGAAGTGCTGGCCGACAATGGATTCGACCAGCTGAGCATCGGCGCGGTCGCCACCCGGGCGGGCGTGCACGAGAGCTCGATCTACCGGCGCTGGAAGACCCGCGAGCGGCTGATCTTCGACGCGATGCTGGAGCACAGCGCGGAGAACCTGCCCGTGCCGGACACCGGATCACTGCGCACGGACCTGATCGCGTTCAACCGATCCATGATGGCGATCGTCGATTCGCCGCTCGGCACGATGCTGGGGCGGGCCATGGCGAGTGCAAGCGACAACCCGGAACTCGCGGAATCCCGCGCGGAATTCTGGCGGGTTCGCCTGGACGGCGCATGCGTGATGCTCGATCGCGCTGTCGGACGCGGTGAGCTGAAGACGGCTCCGGACCCCTGGCTGGTGCTCGAAATACTGACGGCGCCAATTCATTTCCGCAAACTGCTCACCCGGGAGCCGCTGTCCGACGACTACGCCGAGCGGGTCGTCGACCTCGTGCTGAAGGGGCTGATCTCGGCAGGCGAAAGGACATCGGAATGATCGTGGTGATGGGAGCGTCCGGAGAGACCGGAGGCGCTGCTCTGCAAGGGCTTCGAGAACTCGGGGTGCCGTGCCGGGCCCTGAGCCGGGACCCCGGGCGATTGCGAGATCGGCTCGGCGAGGTGCGCGGCGTGGAGTTCGCGGCCGTTGATGCCGCCGATCCGGAATCGCTGCGCGCGGCGTTCGACGGAGCGTCACAGCTGTTCCTCACCATGGTGAACGGCCCGCGGCAGGTCGAGTTCGAGACGCGTGCCATCGACCTGGCGGTGAGCAGCGGTGTGGAACACATCGTGAAGCTGTCCGCGCCCGCCGCCGAACCGGACTCCCCCGTCACGATCTCGCGCTGGCACTGGGCCATCGAGGAGCATCTGCGCGGATCCGGTGTCGCGCATACGATTCTGCGGCCGTACGCCTTCATGCAGAAGCTGCGGACGCTGGCGCCCGGGTTGGCGGAAGGCGTCATCGTCGGCGCGATGGGCGATACGGCCTGCAACTGGGTCGACTGCCGTGACATCGGGGATGTCGCGGCCGCGGTGCTGACCCGGCCCGAACTCCGGGGGCAGGTACACACGCTCACTGGCGCGGAGGTCTTCGGCTATCCGGAGATCGCGGCGCGGCTGTCCCGCTTGCTCGGCCGTCCGATCCGCTATGTCGATGTACCGCCGGAGGCACTGCGCGACAACCTGATTCGGCAGGCGCATCTGCCCGATTGGCTGGCCGCCCACGTGACCGAGATCCAGCTCCTGGCCCGGACCCGCCCCGAGCGGCCCACCGGCGTGGTGGCCCGGATACTGGGGCGTGCGCCGCGCACCCTGGATGACTTCCTCGCCGAAAACCTCACGCACTTCCGCCGAGCCGGCGGTCCGCCCCCGGGGCCTTGACCTCAATGTGGGTTGAGGTACCAGGATGCCTGCATGGGCTGCTCGCAGCCCGGCCCCGCGGCCCCGCCGAGTCCCCCGTACACCCCTCGGCGGGGCCGCGGGTGTGTTGCGCCGCCGGTCCGGGACCTGGCCGGAATTCCCGTGACCCGGATCGCGGTGCCGCTCGGCCGCGGCGGGCCCGCGTCGGCGTAGGGTCGATAGCGACCGCTCAGCTATCCCGCAGCCGCACCGCGTGATTCACGATGGGAGAGGACTCAGCATGTCGACAGGGGAAGCCGTCATCGTCGCCGTGGACGAATCGGCCGGTTCGGCCGTCGCCTGGGCGGCCCACACCGCCGCCCTGCACCACGCGCCCCTGCACCTGCTGCGCGTCCTCGAGATCACCCCCGACCAGGGTCTGGGCCTGGGCACCACGATCACCACCGAGGACTACTCCCGGCTCGAGGAACACGGCAACTGGCTGCTGGAAACCGCCGCCGAAGAAGCCGCCAAGATCTCCCCCGGCCTCACGGTCACCACCGAATTGAGCGCCGGCGCCGTGGTCCCCACCCTCCTCGAGCGCACCCGCGACGCCCGCATGGTCGTGGCCGGCGCCCGCGGCGGCGGCACCCTGCGCCGGGCCCTCCTCGGCTCGGTCAGCTCGGTCCTCGCCCGCCGCTCCCACTGCCCGTTCGTCGTGGTCCGAGACGGCGTCCCCCTACCTCCCGATCTACTCACCCGCCCCATCCTGGTCGGCGTCGACGGCACCAAGATCAGCGAGCCCGCCGTCGCGGCGGCCCTCGACGAAGCCTCGGTCCGCGGCGTGGCCGTCATCGCCCTGCACGCCGAAGGCGCCTCCGACGACCCCGAAATGGATGCCCTCGACGACTACGTCCTCGCCGAGAGCCTGGCCGGCTGGCAGGAGCGCTACCCCAACGTCCGCATAGACCGCGAAACCTCCCACGACAGCCCCGAACGCTCCCTCCTCGAACTCTCCTCCAGCACCCAGCTTCTGGTGGTGGGCACCCGAGGCCGAGGCGGCTTCGTCAGCAAGGTCTTCGGCTCCACCAGCCAATCCCTCCTGCTCTCCGTCCAAACCCCCATCATGATCGCCCCCACCCCCTGACCCGCCCCCCCAAATACCTGCTACCAGCACGACCGTACGGCTCGGTAGTCTGACCCAGACGCCCCCGTAGCCCAATTGGCAGAGGCAGCGGACTTAAAATCCGCCAAGTGACGGTTCGAGCCCGTCCGGGGGCACTACAAAACCGCTGGTAAATCACCCTGAGACACGCCCGTTTGCCTGCCCCGATACGCACTCAGCAAGACGCCGATGGCCGTCGAGAAGCGCTACTTCGAGCTGATCCGGCAGGGGCTGAAAGGGGCTGCGGCAGCACGGATCGCTGTGGTTCCTCGATCCCGGCTCGGCGAGCAGTTCACTGAACCCGGCGATCTCTGCGGGCGGTCGAGACGCCAGGAAGTGTGTCAGTGTTGCAGCACAACAACATTCACGATACAGCCTTAAACTCGCAGCCCGTCGGACAGCAGGGTGAGCAACCGGCGCCAGTCGCCACTGCCGGAGCGGATGGTGGCGGACAGTGCGCCGACCACCATGTAGACATCGGCGACGGTCAGGTCCGGGCGCACCGTTCCAGCAGTCTGGTCGGATTCGATGAGCGCGCTGAGGATCTCGGCGAGCTGTTCCAGCGCAGCGCCGCGCGGTTCACTACCGCGCGATTGACGGGAGGCTTCGATGGCGGCGGACAATCCACTGTCGGCCGCGAGGGTTTCGCCGACATGGGTCAGATAGTCCAGCACCGCCCGGCCGGGCTCGGCGTGGTTCAGACATTCGGTGCGCGCGTATTCCTCGATCTCGGCGAAGCGTTGCGCGGCCGCGGCTTCGATAAGGTCGGCCTGTGCCGGGAAGTGCCGGTACACGGTGCCGATCCCGACACCCGCGGCCCGCGCCACTTCCGGCAGTTGGACCTGGCTTCCCCGCTCCGCGAACAGGTTTCGTGCGGCTTCCAGGATGCGGTCACGATTACGGGAGGCGTCCGCACGCGGCTTGCGCGACGGCGACGACGGGCTTGACACTCGGGTCCCCTTCCTGCCTACACTCAAAACGGATCCGGATTCCGGTTCCGTTTCTCTTGAGTCGAAGGGTACCACCATGTCCCACAATCGATTTCTGCTGCTCGACGCCGGCGCGGCCCGCCCCGGCCGCCTGCCCCTGCCGCCCGCGTTCGCCGTGAAGGCCACCACCGCCGATACCGAAGGCCGCTTCTCGCTCCTGGAAGTCACCCTCGCCCGCGATATCCCCCGCCACACCCATCACGTGGCCGACGAATGCATCTACGTGCTCGACGGCACACTCGAGGTGGAATTCGACGACCGCGTCGAACACGCCACCGCCGGGATGTTCGTCCTACTCCCCCACGGCATTCCGCACGCCCTGCGCCGCGCCTGCACACCCCCGCCTCGCCTCATCCAGATCTCGTCACCGGGTGGCTGGGAGTGCTATCTGGAGGATCTGATCGAGGCAGGGCCGACCGTGCTCACCGCGGGTGCCCTCGACCCGGCCAAGATCAACCCGATCGCCGCGAGGTACCAAATCCGGTACGAGGAACCCACGGTGGCGTAGACACCGGCGTGCCTACACCTTCGTTTCGCATGCCCCGATTCGGGCGATATCACATCTGAAATAGATGTCAGTCACTCGCGATACGCTGCGCCAGTCCCCTTGACGTACGGGGATTTTCGACAACTGGAGAAGGAAGTATGACCATGTCGGTCCTTGCTCGTTCGACCGTTGGATTCGCTGCCGTTGCAGCGATCGGGGTGGCCACCATCGTTTCGGCTACGACCGCATCAGCAGAGATGTCCGTTACCAAGTCGTCGGCCTACTGCGTCGGTTCGACCTACACGCTCACCATGCCCGCCGCCGACGCTGCAGACCTGCACGCCCAGGCTTCGGGCTTCGCCGATTTCTCGTTCTACGACTACTCGTTCACGACTCAGACGAATCCCATGATCTCCATGGTCAAGTCGTATGTCGCCGGACAAGATGTCACCGTGCAGTGGACGCCGACCGTCGCCGGGCAGCACCAGCTCACCGCCATGGCCGACTTCAATCCATGGAGCAGCACCGCCGCCAAACTCGTCGCGACGGAGCTGATCAACGTTGTCCAGAGCGCTCCCGCTGGAGCCAGCTGCACGCCGTCCACCGGCGGAACCGGCAGCGCGAACTCGATTCCGGTAATCGGTGGGCTCCTGAGCAGCCTGTCGGCTCAGAAGTAGCACCACGCTGTCGAAAGCCCTGGCTTGCCAGGGCTTTCGACAGCCCGCAGAGCTACTGCAACGCCATGGGCAGTGCTGGGCACGAGAGAGCCGTACCCGACTCGGCCTCCCGCAGTCGAGTTCGGACCGTCGACTCACTGCCCGGGCGACTGGCTGTGGTCCGGTCCGACGATCCAGCTGCACCAACTGCCAGCGCTTCCCGAGCTGGCATCACGTCGCTTTGGAATTCCCGGCCTTCCTCATGGCCTGATCGTCTCACTCCGCTGAGGGTATGAGGAAGGTGGAGGAGTCGCCAGGGAGCGGATAGCAACCTACCCGCACACGCCCCGCAGTCGCGGGCCGTGGTTCGCGTAGCGCACTACTCAAGACAGGCGGCATCGACGACCGCATAGTCGTTCTCGAAGCCGGCTCGTTGGAGAGGGGAGGTCGCAATGGCCCGTATTCCCGACCTCGGCCGACCAGCACAACATCGGCTACTTCGTCGTAGCTGAGGGCCGAAGCGCCCGCAGGGGCCGCCAACCGTCGCCACCTCGCCGCCTCGACGTAAGCCGCGATCCGCATGATGAAAAAAGGGGGGAGAAATAGATGACTCAGGCCAGTAAGGACGGCTTGAACGAACATTCGGTATATGGCCTCGGTGCCAGCATCGCCTGCGCCATAGCGATTGGCTACCTGGCGGCCGCGGCCCACCTTCCCGCCCCGGTACAGGGAACGCTCGTGTCCACCGGGTTGGCTCTACCAGCGGCAATTCATTACCAGGTCCGCACCCGGCGGAGAAGTCCGGCGGCGGACATTGCCGACATACGACAGCAGGGATGGCCGCAACGACCGATTGGCCTCGTGGTGGCGCTCTTTGTCGCGGCGTTGTTTTTCGTGGATTCGATCGGTGGCGTGCTCATCAGTGCGGGTGGGACCGACAACGACCCGGGGGCCACGATCGTGATCATGGCCATCGTCATCGCCCTCGTCGGGATCGGTATGGCATTCGTTTCCGCCCGCGCTTCGCATTACCTGAGGGACCATCCGTACCTGTGGACGATGGCCGCCGTCGGCCTGGCACTGGTGCTTCGGATATTGATCTTGGCGGTGGCGTGGCACGCGCTCACAGCGGATATGGGCGACAACGCCCCACCCTTCTCGTCGGAGCTACTTCCTTTGTTCCTCGCCTACGCCGTTATTCTGTCCTTCTGCCTCGCCGGCGCCTTCTGTGGCAGGCGCCGTCACGATCAGTTCGTAGCGGCGAGACTGGCCAAGCTGGAGAAGGCCGGCTTGCAGCCGCTGCTGGGACAGCAGGCATTCACCCGGCCGTATCCCCGGCCAACCGGACCTACGCAGGCCGTCCCACCTCCGGCCTTTCCCCCTGCGGGCTGGTACGCCGACCCCGAGGGATTGCGGAACATCGACCGCTGGTGGAACGGCGCGCAGTGGACGGATCATCGGAGGAACCGGCCCTAGGCCCGCGCGGTGGCCGCCGACAGTCGGCGGTGGCGGTCAGCGGTGATGAGGTAGAGGACGAATCCGAAAGCGGCGCTGGTGAACAGGCTGTTGACGAAGAAGAGCCAGGGTTTGGGCAGGCCCTTTCGAATTCCGCCGGTGATCGACATGAGGGGCAGGATCAGGACGTTGAGGATGGTGTAGTCCTGGCTCGCGGAGTCGGCGGCCCAGTTGCTGAACATGAGGTTGATGTAGTGGGACCAGCTGGCGCCGTTGCCCCACAGGGGATTCGAGTCGTCGGAGTGATACCGCGCCACGAAGCGGATATTGAAGTACCAGCCGAGCAGCACCGAGGCGATGCCGATCGTCCAATACGCGATTTCCAGTGCGCTGCTGCGATTTCCGTCGATGTCCACGCGGAAGAGGGCGCGGTTCTCTCGCAGTATCCAGGCGGTGGTGGCGATTCCGAGGACGGACGCGGCAAGGTCATCGTGATCGACCCGGTGCGCACCAAGACCGCCGCCCGCGCCAGTGAGTGGCTCTCCGTCGTCCCGGCACGGACGCGGCCCTGATACTGGCGGTCGTCCACACCCTGTTCGCCGAGAATCTCGTGACACTCGGTGATCTCGCGGCCGAGGTCGACGGTCTGGCGACCGTCCGCTCCGTCGCGGCGGACTGGCCGCCGGAACGGGTCACCGACACCCCGAATGGGAGAAGCTCGACGAGTTGCTGACGGGCCTGGACGCGATGATCTGCGTCGACAACGCGGTCAACGAAACCACCCGCCGCGCCGACGTCATCCTCCCCGGACTGTCGCCGCTGGAACGACCGCACCACGACGATCTACTGCTCGCGTTCGCGCTCAACAGCATTGCCAGCTATTCCGAACCCGCCTTCGCACCCGAGGACCCGGCGCCAATACCAATGCGCTCTCCCCGCCGCTGCTCATCGACGAACCCTCGGGCAATGGCGCACTCAACGGCATCCCGGTCACTATCGCCAAGCTCTAGGTCCGAGGGTGCGCATCGAACGGGCAGCGCGAACTCGATTCCGGTGATCGGTGTTCACCCGAGCAGCCTTGTCGGCTCAGAAGTAGCACCACGCTGTCGAAAGCCCTGACTTGCCAGGGCTTTCGCAGCCCACAGAGCGTCCGCGACAGCTCCATGCGTGGCCTTACGGCCGAATGGTGCTTCGTTTCAGCCGGCCAGGAAGGACAACCGCACGTGCCGCACCGGGTTGTCGACATTGAGATCCACGATGGCGACCGATTGCCAAGTCCCCAGCGCCATTTCGCCGCGCAACACCGGAATGCTGGCATAGGGAGCAATCAGCGCGGGCATGACGTGCGAGCGTCCGTGTCCGCGTGAGCCGTGTGCGTGCCGCCAGCGATCGTCGGCGGGCAGCAGGTCCCGCAGCGCGGCGAGCAAGTCATCGTCGCTGCCTGCGCCGAGTTCGATCAGCGCGATGCCCGCGGTCGCGTGCGGCACGAATACGTGAAGTAACCCGTCGGATTCCGTCGCCGTCTCACGCAGAAAAGCTGCACACTGCGATGTGAGGTCGTGGACAACCTCGCGACGGCCCGTCTCCACCTCGATCAGTCTGCTCTCCATGGGCATCATCGTCCTCCAGCTGTGCCGTCTCATGAGATCGGCGTCCCCGGCTCCCGGGCGAAGGCGTAGCCCTCTCCGCCCGAATCGACTTGAAGCCGCCGTCACTGCCGGGCTTTTTCCACTCACCGGGGGATTTTCAGGATTCTTCTAGAAGCGCCCGTGATTCATCGCGAACGATGTCATCGATATCAGAATGCGTTGGCTTCCAGCCGATTTCGGTCATCGCCTTGGTCGGGTCGTTGATCAGCACCGCAGGTTCCGCTGCCGCAGAACGATGCTCGAGCGCAACAGGTCGGCCGGTTACCCGTTCCACCGCGGCCACCACGTCGAGCACACTCGTACCCCGTCCACTGCCGATGTTGTAGCGGGTAGCGGTGCCAACGGGCGGGAGGTGCTCGATACATGCCACGAGGGCGCGGGCCGCATCCATGATGTGCAGGTAATCACGAACGGCAGTGCCATCACCGTTGACGATCAACGCCGAACGCTCGGATGCAGCTGCCAACGCACGCGATATCAGCCGACTCGGATCCCCATCCGCACCGCCTGCGATATTCGACAGTCGAACAATTACTGCCGCCAGTTCCCCGCTACCAGCGGCGGCCTCGATGGCCAACTCAGCCGCAAGCTTGCTGCCGGCGTATGGATGAGGCGGCGCATCACCGATGTCCTCGGTCATCGGCTGCACATCCGGCGTGCCGTAGATCGCCCCGGTCGAAGCGAAAACGATCCCGCGGATCCCCGCGTCGATCATGGCTTCGAGCACCGACAGCGTTCCGCTGGTATTCACGCGGAAATAGCGCAATGGTTCGTCGACCGATTCGCGGGCTCGCGCCAACCCGGCGAGGTGACAGATCGCGTCTACGCGCTCTACCGCGTCGCGAACCGCCTTGTCGTCGAGCAAATCAGCCACGCGAACATCGGCTGCGCCCGGAATCACCAGCCCATGAGCGCGAACCATCGCAACAGGCTCGTGCCCCGCAGAGTGAAGGGCTTCGACGACAGCACGACCGAGGTAACCGTTCGCTCCGGTGACAAGTACGCGCACCCGGCCATCATGTCATCACGGAAACCGCAGATCGCAATGCTTCCAGGTGAGTGCGATAGAGGCCGCTGCAGCGGCGGCCGCCAAGGCGTCGACGCCCTGGTCGTCCATCAGCTCGGGCCAGCGCCCAGCGCCGATCACGTTCGCTCAGCGAGTAATTCGGATGCGTGCGGGTCTCTTCTCCAAGTGTGATTTCACCTGGTAGGAACACCATACGTGGTATCGGACCGGAGGATTCGGTCGATCAACCTGTCTGGTACCGACCAGTTTGCTTAGGTAGGGTCTGCCGAGTGCTGCACGGGCGCGCCGACGAACAGGCGCTGATCGATCAACTCGTGGCGGACGTACGCGCCGGCCGCAGCGGGGCACACGTGCTGAGCGGGCCCGCGGGCATCGGCAAAACCGCACTGCTCGACTACACCGCGGCGAAGGCCCAGGGACTGCGCGTGATTCGCGTGGCAGGCATCGAATTGGAAGCCGAACTCCCCTTCGCCGGCCTGCATCTACTGCTGCATCCGGTGCTCGACCGGCTCGACGCGCTGCCCGCACCGCAGGCCGCGGCACTGCGGAGCGCCTTCGGACTGGCCCCGGCCGCACCCGGCGATCGCTTCCTGGTCGGCCTCGCCGTGCTGTCCATGCTGGCAGAACTGGCCGAAGACGGACCTGTGCTGTGCCTCGTCGACGACGCCCAGTGGCTCGACCGATCCTCCACCGAGGCACTGACTTTCGCGGCCCGGCGCCTGCACCACGAAGGCGTTCTACTGCTGTTCGCGGTGCGCGGCGAAGCCCGGGAGCCGGCCGGACTCACCGCACTCACCACTCGCGAACTGACCGGACTCGATCCCGCCTCCTCGGCCGCGCTGCTGGACGAGCGGTATCCCGAACTCGCCGCACCCGTGCGCGCCCGACTCCTGGCCGAAACCGAGGGCAACCCATTGGCCCTGGTCGAACTACCCTCCGCGCTGAGCACCGAGCAACGCACCGGTCACGCACCGGCGGGCTCCTACGACCTCGCCACACTGCCCCTCTCCACCCGGGTACAGACGGCGTTCGGCGCGCGCGCCGCACGGCTGGACGACGGGGCCACCAGACTGCTGCTGATCGCCGCCGTCGAGGAGACCGGCCGGCTCGAAATCGTCTTGGCTGCCGCGGCCGCCCACCACGCGGGACCCACCGAACTGGCAGCTATCGAGGACTCGGGACTGCTGGTGCGCCAAGGCGATCGGATAATCTTCCGGCATCCGCTGGCCCGCGCGGCCGTACTGAGCGCCGCACCGATGCACCGCCGGCTCGACGCGCACCGCGCGCTCGCTGAGGCACTGACCGCGAGCCACTCCCCCGAGGCCGCCGACCGAGCGGCGTGGCACCGCGCCGCCGCCTCGACCGGCCCTGACGACGATATCGCCACGGCACTCGAGAGTGCGGCACTGCGAGCCTCCGAACGGGCCGACCACGCGCTCGCCGCCGCGGCCATGGAACGCGCGGCCGAACTGACCGTCGAACCGCACACCGCTGCGCGCCGCCTGACCTGCGCCGCCCACGCAGCGGCGACCGGCGGCGATCTGCAACGGACCGCCGCACTCGTCCGCCGCGCCTATCGCGGGCCCGTCCACCAAACGGAGGCACCACGCCTGGATTACCTGCGCGCCATCGTCGAATCGGAATTCGGTTCCCGGCACCGGGCCGCCCGCATCCTGATCGACGCCGCCGGCCGGGCTCCGGCCGATCTCGTGAGCATGATGCTCGTGGACGCCATGCGCAATGGCGTGCTGGTCGGCGATGCCGAACTCACCGAAGAGGCCGCGACCCTGCTGCAACAGCGCGCCGGCCGGACCCCGATCAGCGAGGGAATGATCGGCATGGCCCGCATGCTGGGTGGTGACGACGAAGCCGCGCTCCACCGGCTGCACGCCTGCGCGATGCACGCGCACTCCCACCCGGCGGGCTTCAGCCCGGACGAGCGCATGAACGCCGCCGCGATGGGCCTGATGACCGGCCTGGACGACGAGGCACGCGACCTGCTCACGACCCTCGTCACCGATGCCCGCGAGCAGTCCACACTCCGGCTGCTGCCGATGCGCCTGCACTATCTCGCCTCCGCCGAATACGCCACCGGCCGCCTCCGCGACGCCACGGTCCACGCAGAGGAGGCGCTGACACTGGCCGACTCCATCGGACAACACCACCAAATGGACGGCCTGCGTAGCATTCTCGCCTGGGGTGCGGCACAGACCGGCGATGAGCAGCGCTGCCGGGAACTCGCCGAACCCACCCTGGCCGCCGCCCTCGACCGCGGCGAACTCGCCACCGCGCTACTGGCCACCACCGCGCTCGGGCTGCTCGACCTGGGCGCGGGTCGCTACGACCGAGTACTGGACCGCATCGAATCCGCCTCCCGCGGCCCGATGGGCAGCCACTACATGGCCGTCTTCTTCACGCCGCTGCGCGTCGAGGCCGCGATGCGCACCGGGCAGCCCGCACGTATCGGCGAAGCGCTCGAACGCTTCCGCCGCTGGGCGGACGCCAGCCGATCACCGTGGATTCAAGGCGTTTACGCACGCTGCCTGGCCCAGACGAGCTCTGACGACGAGGCCGGAGCACACTATGCCGCAGCGGTGCGGCTGCACGAGAAAGGCGGCCGCCCCTTCGAGAGGGCCCGCACCCAACTGCTGTACGGGGAATGGCTCCGGCGCGCCCGGCACAAGACCGAGGCGCGCACGAGTCTGCGCGCGGCACTGGAGACCTTCGATCGAATCGGCGCGAGCGTCTGGGCCGGCCGAGCCCGCGCCGAGCTGCGCGCGACCGGCGACACCGGCCGGCATCCGGCCACCGCCTCGGTACTGGATCTGCTTACACCACAAGAACTTCAGGTGGTCCGCCTGGCCGCGCACGGACTGTCGAACCGCGAGATCGGCGCGCAGCTGTTCCTCAGCCCCCGCACCGTCGGCTACCACCTCTACAAGGCTTATCCGAAACTCGGCGTCGCAGTGCGGGCCGAACTACCCGCACTGGTCCACCAGCTGTAATGGGAGCCGGTCCGAGTCAGAACCGGTAACGCAGGATGCGTGCGCCTTGACGGGACAGGGCGGTGCTGCGGGACATGGTCCGGGTGAGTCCCCGCAGGGGTTGCGGCCAATCGGCTACTTCAGGTGCGCGAGTGAGGAAGTCCTCGTCGATGAGGGTCAGCCCGGCGCCCCAGGATTCCGGTTCACGGGGGTCGTCGAAACCCGCCGCGGCGGTGATGCCGAGCGCCTTGATGGTGGGATGGTATTTCATCGCCCACGCGGCGAAGCGCGTATAGCCGTTGAGGGCTATCTCACCCGTGCCGAAATGCGTTGTAAGAGCGCGGGTCAGGACTTGGAACGAGCTGCCGGGCAAAAAGGGGATCAGCCCCTCGGCGACGATCATGGCCGGCCGGTCACTCGGTATTCCCGCGAGCCAGTCCGTGCTGGTGATGTCCGCGCCCACGAGATGAGAAGGCTCCGGCAAGAATTGCGGACGCACCGCGATGACCTCGGGGAAATCGACGTCATACCAATCGATTCCGGCGGTCGGCCGACACCGGACCATTCGGGGATCCAGCCCACAGCCCAGGTCGAGCACCACCGCGTCGGGGTGCGCGGTGGTGAAGGACCGTACGGCATCGTCCAATTTCCTACTGCGCAATGCTGTTTCGTAGGTCAGGGCGGGCTTGATCTTCAAGGTGTCGAAGTCGTAGTCGATCCGATCGGCGATCTCCGCGGAGCGGGTGTCGCCGAGCATCGGGACGGGCAGCTTGCTGTCGAGAGCCTTGGCCCACAGTGTGATCAGCAGGGTTTCCTCGAGCTGATTCAGAGTCAAACGGGTACGTTGGACGGTCACGCGATACCTAACTTCTTGGATGAGGGTGCACCGCGGAAAAGTCGCGGAGGTACCCGCTCGACGTTAGGAAAAGACCACGTCGCCGGAATCCGTCGAACGACTGGCAGCCACAGGCGGCGCATCACCGAGGCCGCCTTGTCAATCGTTACCGACGTGAGTAATTTCTTACTCATGTCGGTAACGAATGCGGCAAGACGTGCGCAGATAGTTGCGGCGGCGATCGACACGCTCGCCGAATTCGGATACACCGGGACCACATTCGCCAAGATCGCGACGCGCGCGGGAATCAGCAGTACGCGGCTGATTTCCTACCACTTCGACGGCAAGAACGATCTGATGCTCGCGATAGTCGACCACATCGTCCTCGCAGCCGACCAATATATGAGCCCGCGAATCGAGGCCGCGGGCCCGGGTCGATGGCCACAACTGTCGGCCTACATCACAGCCAACCTCCACTATCACCGAGACCGGCCCGAACACATGCGGGCCTTGATCGAGATCTTCAACAACGTGCGCACCGCGGCCGGGGATCCACTACAGATCCCGCAGCATCAGACCTCCGCACTGGAACGGTTGGAGGCGGAGCTTCGCGCGGGCCAGGCTGCGGGCGAGTTCACCGCTTTCGACCCGCTCGTCATGGCGGTCACCCTCAGAGCCGCCATCGACGCGGCCGGAATCCGTTACGCCACAGGCGCCTTGACCTCTCCCGATGCGTACGCGGCCGAACTGGTCGACCTGTTCCGGCGTGCCATCACGTCGGCCACCTGACCTTCCAGGCGCGGGCCGATTCCCCGCCATGGGAATCCGTCCCAGACCGCGCCGCACTCGCCCCCGTCAGCGGTATGCCGCCCTTCGCACCGCGCGCTTTCTGACACGAAAGCGAAAAGGACAATGCCGCAGCCGAATTCGCTCGCGACATCGCCCTGGTCCCGCCGGATCACCGGTCTCGTGGGTTGCGAGCACAACCGAGCCGGGCACCGCACTGTGACTTCGCGCCCGGTCGCCTTGGTTACTGATCTGAGTAAATATTTACTCGGCGAGGTAAACTCGGGCAATGAAGAGCACCAGCAGCAACACCATTACTGCACAGCCCCTCACCAAATGCGGTACCGCCCTTGTCCTCGGCGGTGGTGGAGCCGTCGGCTTGATGTGGATGGCAGGGGTCGTAATCGGGCTCGCCAAGGCGGGAATCGATCTGGCGCGCGCCGACCGGATCGTCGGCACTTCCGCCGGTTCGATCACCGGATGCGTAATCGCGGGGGGCCTCGACCCGATGCGCCTGGTAACTCCGCCCGAACCGACCGACGAACGTCTCGAACCACAGCCCGATCCGAACAGCCCGGCGGTGCGCATCGCGCAGCTGGGCAGCCTCATCGGCCTGAGCGCATGGCCCGACAAAGAGCTGCTCATCACCGCGATCGACGTTGTCACCAAGCAACGGCAGGTCTGGACAGCGAGCGGCCCCGCCTCTCCTGCCGAAGCTGTCGCAGCCAGCACCGCGACACCGGGGGCAGGTGCGCCCGTCCCCATCGACGGCGCCTCCTACGTCGACGGCGGTATGCACTCGACCATCAACGCCGACCTGGCTGCGGGCGCGCAGCAGATCCTCATCATCGAACCGCTCGCACACCTGTATCCACACGCTCCGGCCGACAGCGAATTGGGCGGCGCCACAACAATGTTCATCGTGCCCGAAACCGCTGCCGTGATCGGCCCGGACCTGTTCGACCCGGCCGGCTTCGAACCCGCGTTCCACACCGGTTTGCGGCAGGCCGCCGACCACGCGGCTGCCGTGAGGCAGATGTGGCCGGCCGCATGAGCTCAGCGCACCGGCCGAACAGCGCGTGGCCCGAGGCGTTCGATCAGCGACGCCGACGTTATTCCGGGACGGTGAAGGCTTCGGTGATGCCGCCGTCCAGTGGGAGTGCGGCGGCGGTGAGGAAGCCGGAATCGTCGCTGGCCAGAAAGGCTATCGCGCCGGCTGCCTCGTCGAGGGTGCCGAATCGGCCCATCGGCCAGTGCACCAGGCGTTTGTCCAGTGCTCCTGGATTGCGGTCGAAGACCGCGCGCTGTGCCGGTGTCTCGATCGGACCGAAGAGGACGGCGTTCACACGGATGCCGCTGCGCGCGAGATGAACACCGAGGTCCCTGGTCAACTGGACGACGGCGGCCTTCGCGGCCGTGTAGGCCATCGGGGCGGTCGCCGACCCCAGCGCGGACAGAAACGATGCGGCATTGATGACCGAACCGCCGACCGGCTCGGTGTTCCGCAGGTATGGGATGCCGTGTTTGCAGGACAGGAAGATGCTGGTCAGATTCGCATCCTGGACTCGCAGCCAGGTCTCCAGGCTGGTATCCAGCGCCGAGTGGTCACCCGCATCCATCAGTCCCATGTTGTTGTAGATGACGTCGAGTCGGCCGTGCTCGCGCACGACCTCCTCGTACATCGCCTGAACCTGCGGCTCATCGGCAAGGTCGGCCCGCATCGACCTATCGCCGACCGAATGCTCGACCTTGTCGACGCCGACAACCACCGCACCCTCACGGGAAAACCTCTCGACGACAGCCTGACCGATCACGCTGGCGGCACCGTTGATCACACAAACCTTGCCCGCAAGCACCGGCTCCTCCGATCACGCGCACTCACGCCGACGCCCATCGATCGCGCGGATCGGCGACCAATCCAGGTCGAACTACGTTCTGCCGCACCGTAACACCTACAGATCACCGATCAGATCGACGACCCGCCCACCAACGACGCCGCTCCGGACTTCGACGCAGGTCACCCGGTCCAGGATGCCCGTTGCTTTCAGAACAGCAGGAACGGCCGGTGACAGTGAGGGCCGATGGTGGTGCAGGCACAGCTGTTGGCAACGGCTACCGACATTGGCAGCCTCGTAGCGGGCTGCGGGAACGCAATGAGCCGCCTTCCCCGGCCTACCCGCTGCGGCCGGTCGCCACCGAACCACCCACCTGCAGGGGACCCAGCGGCCGGCCGCAGCGGGACTATCAGTGCACGCAATCTCCGATCACGCCGCGCGGTCATTGCGGACCAAACGTTCGGCGACGATGAACGCTGCTCTGTAGCAGTGATTCCAGCTCACCGCGCCGCTCGCGAGCGGACCCTGCCATTCCGATGCCAGCGGCGTCCGGCGCGGCGGGGCGGGGCAGTCAGAGCCGAAGGTCCGGCGCGGACAGCCGCCGACTGGCGTTCCCTGGTTCGCCCGTGCGCCGGGTGGGCGGCCCTAGCCTGGATACTCGTGCCCGTCGACGCCGGGAATGCCCATCGCAGTAGGGGTTTCGGTTGTGGCGCCATGGTTCGCGCCGGGCGTCGGTGGGGTCGCGCGGCACGACCCGGCCGCCACCGCACCGTTGCACCGGTCGGGGTACACCCCGCCGGCGGGCGGCCGGGTCAGAGATGGCGGAAGATCCAGCGGGCACGTGGCTCGTCGCCGATGGCCCCGAGCAGTGCGACGGGTGTGGTGGAGGTGGTGTCGCCGTAGAGGGTTCGGCTGGGGTCGGAGGCGAGGCTGACGCGACGGTTGCCGTTGGTCTCGCTCACGTACCACAGGCCGGTGTCGGCGACGCCGCACACGTTCTGGCCGACGGAGTAGGTCAGCGAGTCGAGCCGAACGGGTTGCAGGCACAGCCTGGTCGAGGAGTTGAGGAGCTGGAACACCGGCCCGGCGGGCCGGTACCCGATCAGGACCGGCTCCCACCGGTTGGTGTCCGCGCCCTCGTTCGCACTCGTTCGCACATCGGCGATGTCGGCCGCGGTGACGACGGGCCGCAGGGTGTAGGCGGGCTGGGCCTCGAGGAAGATCCGGTACCCGCCCGACCTGAGCGGTGCGGCGGCGGCGGGTGTGGCCGCGGCGGCGAACAGGACGTGGGCCACGATCACGAGGACTGCGCGGGCGGGCATGACGCTGGGGTCCTTTCACGGGAGGAAGGGCGAATCATGCTGTGCACAGGGCGAATTCACCGAAGGTGGCGTGCCCGGCCGGAAGGGGACGGGCACGCCACCCCACGTATTCGAGGCCGGACCCGCTTCGGAGTGCCCGATATGCGCCGAGCAGGCGGAGCGTCCGGAATCGGCAGCGAGAGCCGGTGGGACGGCACCATGAGCCGACGATGCCCCGTTTGCCTGCCGGTTTTCGGCGTGATGGGAGGAACATCCGGGATTCAGGAGGTGCCGACGATTAGCCATTCACGTGTTTAAGCTTCCGGCTCACGGGTGCCCGACGGTGCGCACCTCGATGGTGGCGGGGCGCGGAATCGCGCACGGAGCGGGGTGGGAGCTGACTGATGAGCGTGGTGTTCGACACGGCCGCCCTGCCGCCGAGAGATCGCCTCCCCGCCCTCGTGGCGACGCTCGAGCAAACAACACTTCGGGCGGATCGGAAACTCGAAGTCGCGCCTGGGCAGGATGCGGTGTCAGCGCGGGTGGAGACATGGCAGGTCGGGCCGGTGACCCTGATGCGGGCGAATATGCCGGGCATGTCGACCACCCGCAGCGCCGCGCACGTGCGCGCCTCCCCGACTTCGATGCTCACGGTGTCACTGCTGCCGTCGCGCACCGGTCGCCGCGAACATGAGCACCGCCGATACGTGGCGCGACCGGGGGCCTGCGAGGTGTTCGACTACTCGCGGCCACTCCGATTCGATTGGTCCGGGCAGGATTCCCCGATCGGGATGTTCCTCGACGCCGACCATCTCGACCTGCCCGGCGACACCATCGCCGCGGCGACCGGAAACCTGCACACCAGTCCCCTGCACTCACTCCTCACCACGCAACTGGCCTCCATGATCGACCGTGCCGATGGCCTCACCGGCGATCCCGCCGCCGAGCAACTCGGCCATGCGTGCATCGAACTGCTTCGCGCAGTGCTGATCTCGGCCGCCGAGCACGGCCCCTGCGACGGCACCGCGGTCCCCGCCCACCTGCTGATGCGTCAGATCCTGGACTTCACCCGCCGCCGCGCCACCGACCCCGACCTGCACGTGCCGACCATCGCAGCCGCACACCACATTTCGGTGCGACGCCTCTACCGCTTGTGCGCCGAGGCCGGGATCAGCCTCGAACAACGCCTCATCGCCGCCCGCCTGGACCACGCCCGCCGCCTGCTCTCCGCCCCCGCCGCACATCAACGGTCCATCGCCGCCATCGCCCACGCCAGCGGATTCCGCGACCCCACCCACTTCACCCGCCGCTTCCGCCAACGCTACGGCGTGACCCCCAACCAATGGCGCGCCGAACACAGCGTCCCCCGGGCCAGCGGATTGCCGCCGACCACCGCGCGGGCCTGAACCTCCCGGGGTCAGTGGCCGGAATACCCTCTGAGCCAAAGTGACTCCGCCCGACACGGGCGATGTGATCGTCGATTCCCGAAGTCGGGTGCCGCCGGCGCGGTCGACCGGTGGGCGCAGTCTCGGTCGGGCGACCAGTTATTTCCGGCGAATGTCTCAAAAGTTCGTCACGGTTGGTTTGCTATCCGCTATCCTCACTCCCGAGGCACCGCCGGAATCCGAAAAATAGTGCAGGCCAACGGTATTGCAATCGGCATGCGGGTCGGCGGATCGGCTGGTTGCCGGGTCGTCGGTGCTTCGTGTGGTAGCCGTCCGGACAGCAAGGAAACACCGTGCACGCACGCTCCCTCGTCACCGCACTCGGCGCGCTCGCCGTCACCACCGTGCTGGCCACCGGCACCGCGGACGCGACCGCCACGCTCACCGTCGATACCGCCCGAGAAACCAATGGCAATGCCGTGATCGGCGTGACCTACCAGTGCACCTCCGGTCTCGGCGCGGAACTGTCGGTGACGGTCCGAGCCACGCCCTACCTCGGCTCAGGAGTCAACGGCAGCTCCCTCGCCCCGGTCAACTGCATCGGCCAGCCCCAGCAGACGATCGTCACGGTGAATCCCGTTCAACTGTTCGGCGAGTCGCCCAAATTCCAATCCGGATCCATCACCGACGTGACGGTCACCGTACTCGACCTGACCCTGAATTCCCCTGTCACCACCACAAAGCGCCGCTTCGACCACCTCGGCTGACGAACCGCGGGCGGGAGGTTCACCCTTGTCCGAGGTCGTGCCCGTGTTCGTGATGGGCACGGGCACGACCGGTGTCAGGCGGGCGGGTTCTCAGGCGCGGCGGCGGGTCGCGAAGGCGGCGCCGCCGAGTGCTCCTGCGGCCAGGGCGATTCCGATGCCGCCGAGCCAGCGGGCGGTGGTGTCGTGGTCGGCGGTCGCCGCGGTCTGCGGCTTGTGGTCGGAGCCCTTGGGCGCGAGATCCAGTGTGGGGACCGGGCGTTCGGGTTCGGTGCCGTCCGGGTTATCGGCCTGATCCCACTTCACGACCTCGCCGTCGGAGTAGGTCTGGGTGGCCGGGAAGGTGAGGTGGTCCTGGTCGGGCAGGTCGTCGGCGAGGACCTGGAATTGCTGGAACTGGCCGGGTGCGATGCCCGCGCCGGGATCGGCGGTCCAGGTGACGGCGGTGACCTTGCCGCCGGCGTCCTTGGTGATGACCGACTTCCACCCCGGAATCGGCTGGGCGTCGACCGACAGCAGGGACGGGAACTGAACGGTCAGCGCGGTGGTCAGGCTATTGGTGCCGGACTCGTTGGGGACGCGGAAGGTGAGGACCGCGTCACCGGACTGGACGGCGTCGGGGGCGGACACGGTGACGTGCGCGGAGGCGACGCCCGCGCCGGTGAGCAGGGCAGCGGCGCTGATCGCGGCCGTAATGGCGGTCCGGGAAATGGAGGAGAGAGCCATGGCGGGAAATCCGTTCGGAGGTAGCCGAATTCGCCGTACCCGGGTGTCCCGGCGACGCGGGACACCCGGGACGCGGATCAATTCTGGCTGTTGGTGAGGGTGTTGTACATCTGGATCAGGCTGACCACAGTCACCGGCGCGCCGATGGCGAGGGTGCCGATGGCGGTGCCGAGGCCCGCGCCGACGCCCGCGCCCGCGATGCAGCCGCCGGGCGCGCCGATCAGGAACACCGGCGGCATCAGCTCGGTGCCGACGATCGCACCGGCGATGCAGCCACCGACGAGTCCGATGGCCGCGCCGAGCATGCCACCGATCGCGGTGGCCAGACCGATCTGAGTGCCCGCCACGCCGAGGGCGTCGTTGAAGTCGTCCTGGGAGAAGACCGGCTTCAGGGCGACCTCGGCGGCGGGGGTGGCCTGCGCGGGGTCGGCGCTCGGGGTGAGGGTGATGGTCTTGCCATCCGCGTCGACCTGCGCGGCGATCGGCCAGTCCTTCTTGTCCAGCTGGTAGGTCAGCGGCATGCCGAAGGCCAGCTTGCCGTCGGCGTCGAGGATCTCGAACTGGGTGCCGCGCACGTTGATCCGGCCGGCGTCGGTACGCAGCACGACGGAGTGGTCCACCACATTGGCCGTGTAGTGGATGCCGGGGGCGATGTCGGTGCTGACGGTGCTGCCCGGCCGTTCCTGGGTCGCGGGGGCATCGGCGGCGGCGGTGCCGGTGGTGATGGCGAGCGCGGCGACGGCGAGCGCGGCGGTGGCGGTGAACTTGTTCAGGGTCTTCATCAGGGGATGTCCTTCCTCGCGAACTCCGGTCCGCGAGACGAAAAGCTGTGGGGAGGAGCGGAACTACTGCTGCGGTGCGGTGCCGTCACCGGGCTGGGCCAGCGTGAACGTGCGCTGCCCCTCGATGCGGTGGCCGTCCTTGGAGGTCACGGTGAAGTGGGTGGTGTACACCCCGGCCGGGCCCAGCGGGGCCAGATCGACGCTGAGCGTGCGACCGTCGACATGCACATCGCCGACGGACCAGGTGTTGCCGTCCGGACCGCTCACCGCCAATTCCGGATCGTCCACCTTCTCGTTGAAGGTGACGCTCACCTGCGGCGGACCCGCCTGCAGCACCGCACCGTCGGCAGGCTCGGCGTGCGTGATGTGCGAGTGCGCGTCGGCCACTCCGGCGCCCAGCACCGTCGCGCCGATCAATGCCGCGGCCAGCACCGTGAACGCGGGCCGCAGCCGGGGCAGCCCGCGACCGGGCCACGTGAATTTGTTGCTCGACAAAGCATTTCCCTTCCACACGCCGACCGGAATAGTCGACGGCAGCACGAATCCGTCGTGCGCGCAGCATGAATTGCCAATGGTCGATAAAACGATCGACACCGCGCGATTTCGATATCAGTGCACAGAAGTCAATTGCACACGGCCGCCGGCGAATTTCTCACAGCGCGATTTACGCAGCCGTGAGCCGGACCGAAAAATTGGCGCACCGATATCCTTCCGGCGCGGACAACATATCCGCGACGGGCACAGGACAGCCTCGGACGCGCGCGTACCCGGGCCTACCCGGATCAGAGCGCGGTCGCGAGGGCGGAAGAGATCGGCGGGCCACGCCGGGAGATGGCGCCGAGCAGCAGCGCACCAGGCGGCCGGGCGGGCGCGTCGGGTGTGCGGACCAGCCGATCCTCATCCGGCGCAAGCGATTCGAAGTGGGCGAGCAGCGACCAGACGGCGCGCGACACCGCGGCGTAGACACGTTCCACCGCGGCGATCAGCAAGGCGGCGAGCACGGTTGCCACAGCATGCGCGGCCAGCATCGTCCATCCGGCGACGCCGGACCCTTCGACGGTGGTGTGGGAATGATCCGCGACGGTCGCCATCATCAGCGCATTGTGCGCGAGGAACTGCCCTGCTCCGAGCGCCGCGACGAGCCGGACCCGCCCGCGCCCGGCAGGAGATCCGACCGCCGCGCCGACGGCGCCGCTGACCACCAGAAGCAGTGTCAGTGCGGCCGAATGCGGTAGGGCACCCTCGAAGCCATGGGCCGCTATAGCCAATAGGCCACACAGAATTCCAGCCAGGCTGCCACGTATTCGGTCACGCGACGGAGCGCCGGCACACGCGAGCACAACCATCGTCGACAACCTTCACAGACAAGCCAGAGCGGAATGGATTCGCGAAGACTATAACCGGTCCACCGGAATTCCCGAAATCCCTTCCGCGCCTCGAAAACAACTCGACCACAAGGCCAATACGCTTCTGAACGGAAGAGATTCGGGCGACCGAGCCGAACCGATTCGACACCGAGCAGCTGGTTATAGATATCGGCTCTGAACAGGTGGCATAGTCTACGGAGAACACGAGGTTGTCTCCGATCCCGTTCAGACGAAGGAGTGACCGTTTCGATGAAGAATGCATGGATGTATCGAGCCGGGTTCACCGGCGTCGCCGCGGCCGCGGCGGTCGTGATCGCGGCCGCACCCGCGGGTGCCCATGTCAGCGTCTCCGGGCCCGATGCCACCCGCGGCGGTTCGGCCGTATTGACGTTCCGGGTGCCGAACGAGTCGGCCACCGGCAGCCCGACCACCGCGCTGACCGTGCAATTCCCGGCGCTGACGGAGGTGAACACCCAGGCGATGCCGGGCTGGCGCGCGGAGGTCTCGCGCGACGCCGATCACAAGGTCACCGGCGTCACCTGGACTGCGGACGCGGGCGGCGGCATCGGTCCGGGACAGTTCGGGTCCTTCGCCGTGCTGGCCGACGGCCTGCCCGATACCGATTCGATCACCATGCCCGCCACCCAGACCTATGCGGATGGGCAGGTCGTGAAGTGGGACCAGACCTCGTCGGGCGGCTCCGAGCCCGAGAATCCGGCTCCGGTACTGCAATTGGCTTCGAAGCAGTCCGCTACAGCCGGTCACGGCGATATCAAGACCGCGATGCCGCAGTCCCAGTCTGAGAAGGACACGACGGCCCGCTGGCTCGGCAGCGTCGGCATCGTGCTGGGTGCGCTGGGCCTGCTCGGCGCCCTCGGCCTCGGATTCGCCCGCCGCAAGTCCTGAGGCGTTACCCGATCCTGCACCGCGGCCGACCGGTACCGCCCACCCGGGCAGGTACCCGTCGGCCGCGCGTCTTTCTCAATGACCGTGGCTGTGACGTGCCGTCGTCGTCGGAGCCTGCGGCCCGGAGTGACCGGGAGCCGCCCACGTGCCGACCGCCCAGGCCGCACCGAACACGACCGCGAGCACGAGCAGGAATCCGGCGATCCTGGGTATGACGCCGAACCGTGTACTCATCGCCGATTCCTCTCTGGCAGTCACTCGCGTCCGCTCGATCACCCGAGACCGAAGGGCTGTCCCCAGAGCGTGACCCAGGTCTTGACGTTATCGGTTTCCACTTCGACGTTCACGAACGAGCGCGCCTGGGCGTAGCCACCGCAGCCCGACAGGCCGATGGTCTCGTCGGACCAGCTGACGCTGCCGTTCGGACCGTGGAATTCATTGCGCCAGCGGTGGGTCTCGCGGCCGAAGTCGTCGGGCTGTTCGAGATCCAGCAGGTGGAAGGCCTGGGCCTGACCCGGGCCGAGGCTGAGGTTGCCGCCGCCGTTGACGCCCGCCTGCGGGGTGACATTGCCCTGGTTGTCCCAGCTGGCCCCGACGCTCGGGCCGCCGTTCACACCGCCGCCGTCGATGGCGACCTGGCAGCCGACGACATATCCGGGGTCGATGCGGCCGCCCTTGGCGGTGGTTCCGGACAGCTGCACCGAGACGGCGCCGGACGCCCAAGCATTGCGGTGCACGGGTGTCGCGCCCATCGACGGGCTGATGGTGGCGGATTCGCCGGTCAGCGTGACATCGATGACGGTGCCGTCGGACAGGGTCTGGGTCAGGTGGCCGCCGGGCAGCGGCACGAAGGTGTCGGCGTGAGCCGCCCCGGCGGCGGACATGCCCAGGGCGGCAGTGGCGGCCGCGCCGATTCCGGCCAGCCGGGCCGCGGTCTTACGGAACTGCATGATGATTTCCCTCTGGGTATCGAATTCGCTGATGCGAGAGGTGAATTGGCGATGTCGGGCGCGACGTCAGCCGATGCTGAACGGCTGCCCGTAGAGGGTGGTCTTGGAGTAGTGGTCGCCGATGATCTCGACCACGGTGTAGGCCCGCGCCTGGGCGTAGCCCGCGCAGCCCTGGATCTGGACTTCGGCGTCCCGGTATTCCACCGAGTAGGTGCCCGCCTTCAGGATGTCCTTGTAGTCGATCTGCACGAATTGCACCTGGCCGGGGCCGAGATTCACGCCGATGGACCCGCCGAGGCTGCCGCCGTTGAGGCTGAGCGAGCCCGAGACCCCCGCCGAGACGGCGTCCTCGCCGATGCTCACCTGGCAGCCGACGATATAGCCGGTGCTGATCTGCGAGGCACCGTGTGTGGAGGAGTTGTTGGAGCCGGCCTGGTTCACCGGACCGTTGTTGGGGCCGACGGTGCCGTCCGGCGTATCGGTGACATCGGCGGTCGCGATGCCGGAAACCCAGACCACCCGGCCCGCGCCGTTGGCCGCCAGCGACGGTGAGACCACGGCGTGTTCGCCGGTGCGGTTGACCGTGACGCCCGGCGCGGCCTTCTGCCCATCCGGCAGCGGCACGAAGGTGTCGGCATTGGCCGCGCCGGTGGAGAGCAGGCCGATGGCCACGGCCGCCGCTGCCCCGGCGCCCGCGACACGGGCACCACGACGCACGGCGGAATTCTGGATTTCCCTCACGAATGGTCCTTCATCAACTGTGACTTGCGTTTTCCGGACAGTTAGTCGGATGCGAACACGTTCGGTTCCCGGCAGGTCCGTGAGGTGAATCACCGAATTATTTTCAGGAGGACGGGTTTTCGTGAGATTCCGCCATCCGGCGCAGGGCGCGGCGATCGACCTTGCCCGCCGGGCCCAGTGGCAGCGCGGGCAACGCGAGCAGGCGCTCCGGAAACTTGCGCGGTTCCAAGCCGCGCCCGGCGAGATGCTCGGTGAGATCGCGCAGGGTGAGCGTGGCGGTGGCGGCGACGCAGGCGCACAACCGTTCTCCGTACAGCGGATCCGGCACGGCCACGCAGGCCACGTCGGTGATGGCCGGATGAGTGAGGAGTAGCGATTCCACCTCGGCCGGGCTGATATTGAGCCCGCCCCGGATGACGACGTCCTTGCTGCGGCCCACGATCGTCAGGTATCCGTCCGGATCGAGGACGCCGAGGTCGCCGGTCCGGGTCCAGCCATCGGGGGTGCGCAGCGTGCGATCCAGTTCGGCGTCGTCGACGTAGCACATCGGCGACATGGGCCCGCGGGAGACGATCTCCCCTACCGATCCTGGTGGCAGGGTGGTGAATTCCCGGTCCACGACCCGGATTTCGGTGACCGCCGGATGGGGACGGCCAGCGGTGGTGGCGCGTTCGGGCGGATCGTCGAGGGCGGTGTGGCAGGAGACGCCGTCGGCGGATCCATAGAGGTTGACCACCGGGCAGCCCAGCGCCTCGCGACCACGCACGGCGGTCGGCGTGTCGAGGGCGGAGCCGCCGACCACCACCGCCCGCAGGCTCGACAGGTCCGCGGAACCGATGGCCGGATGATCCAGCAGCATCCGCAACATGGTGGGAACGCCGAGCAGATGTGTGGGAGCCGCCCTTTCGACCATGGCGAGGGTAGCGGCGGGCTCGAACCTGGGCTGCAACACCAGCGTCGCCCCCAGGGTGGCCAGGGTGACCGACGTGCCGCTGGAACCGAACGCCGAGGCGAGCGGAACCAGGAACATATTGCGCATGGCAGCCGGATCCTCGTGCAGCGCGGCCAGCATGGCCCCGCGCCCGCCCGCGAGCGCATTGTGCGAGTAGAGCACCATTTTCGGTTCGGCCTCCGAACCGGAGGTGACCAGAATCCGGGCCGGGCCGTCGGGATCGACGGTCCGGGCGCGGAATTCGCACGCGTCGGTGGCGAGCAGGGCGTGCACGGGCACGCAGCCGCGCGCGACGTGCCGCCCGACGGCGACGACCGCGCGGAGTGCCGGGAGCTCGGCCGCCATTTCGCGGATGCCTGCGGCGCAGGGGAAGCCATTGTGTTCGGCCAGGGTGATGACGGCGACGGCTTCGGAGCGCCGCAGCAGGCTCGCCGCTTCCCGGCCGCCGCGTCCCACCGGGAACGGCAGCGCGACCGCCCCCAGCGCCGCGATGGCCAGGTCCGCGGCACAGGCCAGGCGGCCATTCGGAAGCTGCACGGCGACAACGTCTTCAGCGGTCACGCCGAGACCGGTCAGACCGGCCGCCAGCCGCCGGGCCTGTTCATCGAGTTCGGCGTAGGTGACGGTGCCGTCGGCGTCGATCACCGCGGGCTTGTCCGGATGCTGTGCGCACCGTGCGGCGTAGAGCGAGTAGATGTCACGGCCGGGGTAGTACCCGGCTCGGGCCCAGGAATTCCTCAGCTCGGCGGGCACCAGGTCCGAATACCAGTGCGCGACGGTTTTTTCGGTGCCGCTCACGAGATTCGCCACGGGGTGCTCAGGGCGGGGCAGCCGAATTCGTCGCGGCCGATCACCGCGGCGAAGCGCGCATCGGTGAGGAGGTCACCGAGATCGGTGGCGACCGCCACGGTGCCGGTCGTCCAGCCGTCCTCGTCGGGAATCGGCTGCCGATCCGCCGTCTGCGGGCGGACACCGCAGCGGCGCAGCGTATTCGAGGCGCTCAACAGGCTGCTCTCGACTGCGGCACCGGTGCGGTCACGCTGCCGCAGCAGCAGTCCGGCGACGGCGGCTTCTGCTCCGAGGATGCCGCCCAGCACATCGAGCAGGGTCATCAGCGAGGGCGCGGGCGGCGCACACGGCGGGCCGACCAGTTCCGCGAGGCCGGTGCGGGCCTGGACCATGAAGTCGGTGCCGGGTGGCAGATCACCGAGGTCGAGGCCGGACCAGCCGGAGGTGTAGACGTGAACTACGCCGGGCGGCATGTCGGTGGCCGAAAGCTCCAGCTGCTCGGCCTTGCCGGGAGCCCAATTGTGCAGGAAGACATCGGATTCGGCGGCCAGAATCCGCAGTCGCTTCCGGTCGGCGGCAGACTTGATGTCGAATTCGGCCGCCCGCTTGCGCCGGTTGAGGGCCAGCCAGCGCGACGACAGATCGCCACTGCACGGCGGCATCTCGCGCAGCGGGTCACCGCCCGGCGGCTCGATGCGGGTCACGTCGGCTCCGAGCAGGCGTAGCAGGTGCGCGGCCAGCGGCGCTTGCACCCGGCGGCCCGCCTCCAGGACGACGAGGCCGCTCAGCGGAGTTTCGAGGGTGCCACGACATCGATCCGGCTGGGCGAGCGGCGAATTCGGGACCGGCAGCACGGTCCACGGCGCGGGCAGCGACTGGGGGGACGGCGTGCCGGACTCCGCCGCGCTGTACAGGCGGCACACCTGGACCCCGGAGTGCGCGGCGGCCACCCGGATCTGGTCGAAGGTGTGCGCACGGGTGGTGTCGTGCAGGTTCTCGGCGAGCGGCGCGGTCGCCGTGGCGTAGCGGAATTGGAAGGGGCGCCAGCCTTTTCGCCAGGCCCTGGGTTCCGCGCCCAGCTCGGTCCAGAACGCACCCCACGGTTCCGGCTGCAGCGACTCGATTTCGAATCGGATGCCGTCGGCGCTGGTGAACGGCGGGCCACCCGGGGCGAGGTCCACGGCTTCGGGATCGTCGCCGCCGGCCGCGGCCAGGTACTGGGAGATCGACAGCAGGGCGGCCTCGGCGACGCTGGTCTCGACCCGGGCGAGGCCGCCGGGCGCGGTCAGCAGGCTGGCCAGCAACGCGGTGCCGGCGAGGGCTCCCGCGGCGGTCTCGCAATAGTCGACCGAGAGTCCCCGGGGGCGACCGGCCCGGCGGCCGTTCACGTGCATGACCCCGCAGATCGCCTGCACGGCAGTCTCATTGGTGAGCGCCGGTTCGTCGACCGGGCCCGCCCAGTCCACGGTCAGTGCGCGCCGGGTGCCGTCCGGGAGGGCCAGGTGCGCCGTCGCCGCCACGCCACGGGGCAGATCACCGACGGTGACGGCGGCGCCGAGCGCGCCGAGATGGATGCGCAGCACCTCGGCCGCCGCGCCGGACCCGCTGACGGTCGCGGTCGCGCCCGCGAGCAAGGGAGCGACCGCCGGGATGGTTGCGTGTGTGTGCGACATTGCGCGCCTTCCGCCGGATTCGGGTGTGCAGTCAACGAGTCGGCCGGAAGGGTGGAAGAGTTCCGACAAATGGTTCGATCGGAACATGTCGCCCGAATCACCCACTGTGTCCGCCCTGTCCGCGACCCTGCCGAGCCGGATCCAGGAATTCGTTGATTCCCAGGTCATTCCACTCGAGGACGCCCTCGACGCCGATGACGGTGCGGTGTGGGCCACACTGCGCGAGCAAGCCATTGCCGCCGGTCTCTGGGCGCTGCCGCTGCCACGGGAGCACGGCGGCGGAGGCGTCCCGCTGGCGGACTACCTCGCGCTCGCGGAGCTGGAGGGCCGCAGCGATCACGGGCCCGAGGCGCTCGGTTCCTCGGCTCTGCTCACCGTCCGCATGCTGGGCGCACACGCGCATCCGGAGTTGCGCGCGAGCCTGCTCCCGGAGCTGGTGGCCGGAACCGCCAAGGCGGCGTATGCCATGACCGAGCCCGGGGTGGCCGGATCCGACCCGAGCGGCCTGCGCACCACCGCCGTCCGCGACGGGTCCGGTGAATGGATCGTGACCGGCCGCAAATGGTTCATCACGGCCGCCGCCCGTGCCGACTGGGTACTCGTCGTCGCCCGCACCGGCGTGAATCTGCCCACCCGGCAGGCGTTCTCGATCCTGGCCGTACCGACCACCGCCGCGGGATTCCGGGTGATCCGCGAGGTCGACGTGCTCGGTGCGGGCGGCCAGCACGAGATCGAATTCGACCGGGTCCGAGTGCCCGGCACGCACCTGCTGGGCACGGTCGGCGCGGGGATGACGCTGGCGGCCGAACGGCTCGCGCTCGGGCGCACCCTGCGCGCCCTCCGCTGGATCGGGCAGGCCCAGCGCGCCGTGGAACAATTCGCCCGCCGCGCGAGCGAACGCCGGCTCGGCGACGGCGTTCTCGCCGATCGCCAACTGATCCAGCAGCTGGTGTTCGAGTCCGAACTACAGCTCCGCTCGGCACGGCTGCTCGCCGCCGAGGCCGCCCGCCCGGTGGCCGCCGACGCCCCCGCCCAGATCGAAGTCGGCCTGGCCAAAACCGCCGCCGCCCGCGCCCTCGGCACCGCCGTCGATGCCGCCATCCAGGTCTACGGCGCCGAGGGTCTCACCGCCGCAACGGGTCTCCCCCGCCTGCTGCGCACCGCGCGCGCCGCCCGGATCCTCGACGGCGCCGACGAATTCCACATCACCGCCACCGCTCGCCGCCTCCTGCGCGACTACTCCGGCCAGGGTCGACCGCCCGCCCACTGACGCCCACCCGCCACGGCGATCGTCGGCCCGTGACAGTCGTCCGCCGGCACGAGAGCCGTCCACATCGCAACGAAGTCGCTGCTGTCCCAGCTGATTCAGGCGGGGACAATCACAACCCGTTGCGCCGGGCCGAGGGTGGATCGCGGATCGAGCCACGTCGGCCCTGGCCCGGTTCGTCCGCGAGAGGCGGGCAGCGGCGGACGGCGACCTCGAAATCCCGGGAACCGAATCGATTCGCGGCACGACTTGTGGATCGACGACGAGTGGGAGCTGAGGGTGCGAGCGGGATCGAGGGTGGAGCTGACCGGGGTGTGCTGTGCGCACGACCGGCGGCCGGTCGTGCGAGAGGTCGATCTGGTGGTCGAGCCCGGTGAGCGGGTAGCGCTCACCGGTACCAACGGGTCCGGGAAGACGACACTGCTGCGCGCGCTGCTGGGGCTGCACCCGGTTTCGTCGGGTGTCATTGCCGTGGACGGGGATCGGGCGCGGTCGGCACGGGATTGGGACCGCCGGCGCAAGGTCGCCGCGTGGATTCCGCAGCGGCAGGCGTCCGGCCGGTTTCCGCTGCTGGCGCGCGAATTGCTGGTCAGCAGTGGCGATCTCGGCGCGGCGCTGGAGGCCGGTGAGCGGCTCGGCGTGGCGGACTTCGCGGATCGGCCGCTGGACACGCTGTCGGGCGGTCAGTTGCAGCGCATGTATCTGGCCCGGGCGGTCGGCTGCGTCGCCGCGGGCGCACGGCTACTCCTGGCCGACGAGCCCACGGCCGCACTCGATTTCGCCGGCCAAGCCGAAGCGGTCGAATTGCTGGTGGCGCTGCCCGTGACGGTGCTGGTGGTCACCCATGATCGCGCGCTGGCCGACCGTTGTGATCGCGTGCTCGAGATGGCCGACGGCCGCTTGCGCGAAATCCCCGCCCGGCATGAGGAGATCGTGTGAACAGTGCGGCGAATTTCATGGACGTGTGGCAGCTGGCTCCGGTGCAGCGCGGTTTGTTCGCGCTGGTGCTGGGCGCGGTCGGACTGCCGATCGTGGGCGTGGTCATCATCGGGCTGGACATCATGCCGGTGCGGTTCGCCATGATGCACGTGGCGCTGCTCGGCATCGCGGTCAGCATGCTGACCGGGCTGGACCCCATGCTCTGCGCCCTGGTGGCCTGCGGCGGATCGGGGGCGGCGCTGACGCCGCTGGCCCGCAGCCGCACCGGATTGTCCGGGGCCATGGGCCTTTTGATGAGCCTGTCCATTGCGGGCGCGCTGCTGGTGCTGTCGATCTCGGGCGTCAACGCCAATGGCGCGTTCGAACTGCTCTGGGGATCCATCCTGGCCACCCGCACCGCCGATGTGGTGCTGCTGGGTGTGCTCGCCGCGGTGGTGCCGCTGCTGTTCGTGCTCCGCCGCCGCCAGATCGGACTGTTGCTGCACGACCGGGAGCTGGCTGCCTGCTCGGGCGTGCGGGTGGATCGGCTGACCCTGATCCTGCTCGTGCTGGTCGCGATCGCGGTGGCCGCCGGCATCCGGCTCACCGGCGCGCTGCTGGTGGACGCGCTGACCCTGCTGCCCGCCCTGGCAGCGCGCCGGCTCGCGAATTCGCTGACCACCATGGCGATCACGGCGGTCGTGGTGGGCGTGGTGGTGAATATCGCGGGCTTCACGCTCGCGGTGGCACTGGACCTGCCGCCCGGTCCGGTCCTGGTGCTCTTGGCGGGGGCGGTCGCCCTCGTCGTTCATGTGATACCCGATTGGAGAAGACGAGGATGGCCCTCATCCGACGAAACCGGCTCGCGCGCATCGCGATCGGTGCCGTTGCACTGATCACCGGTGCGGCCGTTGCCACCGGCTGTTCCTCGAGCAGCGACCATGACCACAACGGCCCGCATGTGGTGGCCGCGAGTTCGTGGGAGGCGGCGTTCGCCAAGGCCGCCGGGGCCTCCGACGTGACGGTCATCGTGCCCGCCGCCATCAAGCACGCCCCCGATTACGATCCCAAGCCCTCGGATCTGGCCACGGTCGCCAAGGCCGACTTCGTGCTGTACGCGCAGTTCGAAGGCTTCGCGGGCAAGATCAAGGACGCGGCCGGATCCAAGGCCAAGCTGGTCGAGGTCAATCTCGACAATGCCAAGGACACCATGGAATCCGAGGTGCGCCGCCTGGGCGACCTGTTCGGCACCCGCACCACCGCCGACAAATGGATCGTCGATTTCGAGACCGAGTACGGCAAGCTCGCCACCGACGTCAAGACCGCCTGGCCGGGCGGGCAGCCGCCGAAGGTGGTGCAGCAGGCGTTCATGGGCTTCGCCGCCCAGCTGTCCGGCGCGCAGGTGCTCGGCACCTATGGTCCGGCGCCCATCACCCCGGGGCAGGTCGCGGACCTCTCCGCCAAGAATCCGCAGTACGTGCTGGGCAATGAGCAGATGAGCACCGGCCAGGTGCTGCCCGGCTCGTCCGCCAAGCAGATCGATCTCACCAATTACCCCACGCAGGACCAGGATCTGCTCTCGGTGTACCGGGACGCCGCCGCCAAGCTCACCGCGGCGATGCACGGCTGAGCGGCCGGGCCGGGCTGGGCGGCGTGTCCGGCGGGGCGATCACAGTTCGGCTGGATCGACCTCGCCGGACAGGATCGCCAACGCCAGCATGAGAAAGAAGTCGCCCCAGATCAATTCGTGGCGGGTTGCCAGACCGCGCGACAGGTCGTAGCAGCCGTTCAACAGTCGCCCCGGCGACTCACCGGTCGAAAAATGCTCGCCGACAAGTACCTCGACGTCCCGGTGCCGCGTATCCCGCGTCAGTCGCGCCCGCAGCCACAGTTGCCCGACCCAGAACCCCGCCGCCCAGGAGCCGCGGCGGGTCGTCGTCCACTCCCCCGCGTCCGGCTCGGCGTACAGCGGAAATCGCTCTCGCACAGCCGCTTCGGTGACCGCGATCCTGTCGAGGATCGGCTCCAGCGCAGCGGCTGCGCGCATGCCCGGGAGTGTCCGGCCCCTTCGACCCGTCTCCGAGGTCATCAGGCATCAGGCTTCGCTCGTCGCGCGGTCCGCGCACGCCACCACCATGCCACCGCTGCGGCCACCAGGAACGCCCCCGACACCAGGGTCCACGCGGGTCCGTAGCGGCCGTCCGAGGCGTCCACGAGCGCACCGAAAACCGGTGGCCCGATGACGAATCCGGCGAAGAACCCCGTCGACACCACCGCCGAGTCGCGGCCCACGTGCTCGGGCGCGGCCGTCGCGATGACGGTCATCATCGAGACCGCATTCGCCGAGACCGCACAGCAGCCGATGCCGAGCGCGCCCAGCCACACCCACCCGCTCCACCAGGTCCCGGCGAGAATTCCCAGCGCCGCGACCGCCGCGCCGAGGGCCAAGGGCCCCAGCAGGATCGCCGGGGTCGGCAATCGGGACGACCATCGGGTCCAGCCCACTCGCCCGGCGATTCCGGCGACGCCGAGCACGGCGACGAGGGCGCTCGCCGCGCCCGCGGACAGCCCCAGCTGCTTGGCGGCGTACAGCGCGATATAGGTGTTGATCGCCGAGATTCCGGTCCCGAGCAGTACCGAGTAGCCGCACATCCAGCCCGCGTCGCCGTGCGGGCGTGCCACCACCAGTGGTGGAAGACGCGGCGGCTGCGGATCTTTCACCACCGTGAGCGCCGCCGCCACCGCGAGCGCCGCGATCGCCGCCGCCGTGGCCACGGCCGCGCGCCAGTTCACCGCGCCCGCGATCGCCGCCAGGGGCAGTCCCGCGAGAAACGCGCCGAACTGCACGCCCGACTGCTTCCATCCCGCCACGGCACCGCGCACGGCGGCCGGAACACGGGTTGCGATCAATTGATTCGTCGCCGGGTTGGCCAGGGCCTGTCCCAGCCCGGACACCGCGATCGCCGCCACCAGCCCCTCGTAGCCCGGTGCCGCCGCGAACAGGGCGAGGGCCAGCGCGGACAGCGCGAACATTCCGATCAGGCAGCGCCGGGCTCCCAGCGCCGCCACCATCGGACCGACCACCGGCGACAGTACCGCCGCCACCCCGAACCCGGCAGCCACCAGTAATCCCAGTTGCCCTGTGGCAATGCCGAATTCGCCTTCCAGCCGGGGACCCAGCGCGCCCAGCAGGAACAGCGGCAGCATGGACAGGGCCATCGCCGTGGTCAGCAGCGCCGTCAGCACCGAGCTGCGGACAGCCGTGACCGCCGGGGTTTCCGCGCGCACACTCACACCCGACAAGTCGAACGAACGGCGGCCCCGGTTCCCGCGGATTCGCCCGGGACCCGCGTCGCCGTCCGGCCCGCCGGGAACTTCCCGCCGGGCCTGCGCGACCATTGAGCCATGAGGTGCGAAACGATCCGCGAAGCGCTGTCCGCGCGAATCGACGGCGAACAGGAGCCCATCGCGGCCGAATCGGCCGATCGGCACCTGGACGCCTGCGCCGACTGCCGTTCCTGGTACCTGCGCGCGGAATCGCTGCAGCGGACGCTGACAGCGATTCCCAGACCCTCGGTACCCGACCTCACGGCCGACATCCTGCGACAACTGCCGCCGAACTCGCCGCTCAGCTCGGTCTCGTGACGATGGGCCGGTCGGGCTCCTGCCATGCGAGGACGAGGGATTCCCGGGCACGGGCCACCCGCGACCGGACGGTCCCGACCGGACAGCCGACGGCCTGGGCCGCCTCCGCATAGGACAGCCCGAGCATCTGGGTGAGCACGAACGCCTCCCGGCGGTCGTCGGGCAGGCCGCGCAGAAGGTCGGCGATGGCGAGCATTTCGGGGAAGTCGGAACTGTCACGCTCGCAGCGTTCATCGATCACGGTCTGCCAGTCGCCGGAGGCCTTCTTCGGGCGCACCGCGGCGCTCCGGATCCGGTCCACGACGGTGCGCCGGGCGATGGACAGCAACCAGGTTCGCGCCGAGGACCTGCCGGCGAAACCGGGCAGGCTGCGCAACGCGCGGAGGTAGGTCTCCTGTGTGAGGTCGTCGGCGGATTGCACATCGGTCAGATGCGCCGTGAATCGCCAGATGTCGCGGTGGGTCCCGCGAATGAATTCTTCGAGGGCGCCCCGGTCGCCACGACCGGCGGCCAGCGCGAGCGCGGTCAGCTGATCATCCGCCGAGACCGCGGGACTGTTCGGGGCCGGGTTCGCCCGGACGAGGCCGCGCGCAGACGCTGGCGCGGAAGGGATTAGGTGCATTGCCAAGCCTTCGATTGCAGACGCCACAGCAATGAGACGTCGATCGGAATCGGTCGCCGCACGATCAGCGGCGCACCGCGAAGGGGGCGGTCGATCAGTCACCGGTGGGCGAATTCGCCACCGGCAGTGAACTGTTCAGACCTGGAATGCACACGCGGGCGGGCCGCGTCGAGCCAGCACATGCCGCAGCAGGGTTTCCGACGGCTTCGGAACCCGGTGCTCCGCCACCCGCCCGGCCGGGAGACCGGCGGGCACACTCGGATGGAGATAGACGAGCAGCAGCGGCACGAAAAAACGCGCATACAGCGCGCGCAGCAATGCGAACAAAGCCCGTTCACCGCGCCACAGCCAGAGGCCGCAGAACATCGCGGCCAGGCAGTGCGCCGAGATCATCGCAGGAGTACTGGACCCGGCGCTCACGGCGCCGCTCATCCCAGCAACATGGTTCATGTGGCCGCCCGACATCGGCGCGAGCCCGAACCACAGATGCAGCACCAACTGCATGCCGGCCAGACCACCGACGATGGGCAGCACACCCCACTGCCGATCGGCGAAAGCCCATGCCACTGCGGCGGTCCCGCCGCACGCCACTACCAGCGCCGAGAACGACAGCCCGTGCCCGACCACGTGACCGTGCCCAGCGGCCGACACCGCGACGGCGATCACGGCGAAAATCGCCGCCCGCACGGCACGCGACACCGGGGTCACGAGTGGGTCGGTCATGGCGAGCTCCATCGTCGCATCACCACGCGAACGCCTGTGCCAGAGGGCTTCTCGACCTCATGTCATCCCATGAATGCAGTGGCGGGATCGGGCACACGTCGATACGACGGTGCAGGTCCCGCCCGGGTTCACCGCCGGCGGTGCGCGCACTTCGGCCGACAGGCCGGATTCATTCCGACGGGGCCGAGGTCCAGCGCTGCTCGACCTTGGCCCAGCGCCAGTAGGCGACGGCGATGATCCAGGCCAGCACGAACAGTCCGACAATGCCGAATCCGACATTGTTCAGGTTGATTCCGGCGATCCAGTCGGTGATCGGGTTGACGAAGTCGGCGTCGTCGTGCAGGACGGTGATCAGTTCGATGGAGCCGACGACCAGCGCCACCGCGATCGACAGCGCGGTGATGGTCAGGTTGTAGTAGATCTTGCGGATCGGTTCGGAGAAGGCCCAGTCGTAGGCCACGTTCATGAACAGTCCGTCGAGGGTGTCCATCAGGCTCATGCCCGCGGCGAACAGCAGCGGCAGCACCACGATCGCGTACCAGGGCAGCCCGGCCGCAGCCCCGGAACCGGCGAGGGCCAGCAGCGCGACCTCGGTGGCGGTGTCGAAGCCCAGCCCGAACAGCACGCCCACCGGATACACCTGCGCCGGCCGGCGCACCGCCCGCATGACCGGGCCCAGCAGCCGGGCCAGTGCACCGCGGGCCTGCAGGGCGGCCTCCAGCTCCTCGGCATCGAACTCGCCGTGCCGGCTGCGCTGGAACACCCGCCAGATCCCGATCAGCGCAACCACATTGAGCAGCCCGATCAGATAGAGGAACGATCCGGACGCCACCGTCGAGACGACACCCAGGGTCTTGCGGGTCGGCGAATCGTCGTCGACCAGCTCGCCGACCACCCGCGCCCCGGCCACCACCAGCGCCGCCAGCACGAACACGATCGTCGCGTGCCCCATGGCGAACCAGAACCCCACCGACTTGGGCCGCTGCCCATCGGCCATCAGCTTCCGGGTCGTATTGTCGATCGCCGCGATGTGGTCCGCGTCGAACGCGTGCCGCAGGCCGAACGCGTAGGCGGTGAAACCCAATCCGACCCCGAACACCTGCGACCCGAGCTGATAGCTGTGCGGCGCCACCGCCCCGAACAGCAGCCCGAACGCCACCAGATGGATCGCCGCGACCACCCCGAGCAGCACCCCCGCCTCGATCCAGTCCCGCCGCGACCAGTCGTGCAGGACATGCCGCAACCGACGGCGCGCGGGGACAGCGGAATTCGAAGCAGAATCGACAGACATGCGCGCAGAGACCTTCTCGGGGAACCCGCGTCCCCGCACGTAGGGCTGTGGCGATGTGAGGTCTGACTCCCGTACCGCCGTAGCGGCCCGGACACAGTGGCGCGACCGTCCCGGATTCCCACCGGGTTCCCACCATCGTCACAAAATGTTCGCCCGACTATACAGAGCAGTGCCAGCGACCCCGCCGGGCAGCGGGCCCGGACGATACCGCGCCCGAACGACATCGGATTCGTGATGGACCGTCTCCGGACGACCGGGGAACCGTGGCGCGGGGAGACCGGTCATGAGTACTTAAGTACGACAGATTCCCAGGTCCGGCATTCTTCATAACGTTGTGCTCATCAAGTTCGCACCAGCAAGGAGAACCGACATGAGCGACATCAACGAACTCGTCCAGCGCTACCTCACCGCCTGGAACACCACTGACGCCTCGGCCCGCGCGGCCCTGGTCGCCGAGTTGTTCACCGACGACGCCGAATACACCGACCCGCTGTGCTCGGTCCGCGGGCACGCCGGACTCGACGCCACCATCGCCGCGGTCCAGGCCCAGTTCGCCGGACTGGAGTTCAGCCTCGGTGCTCCGGTCGACGCGAACCACCACATCGCCCGCTTCACCTGGCACCTCGGCACCCCGGGCGCGGAGCCCCTGGTCGTCGGCTTCGATGTCGCCGCCCTCGCCGAGGACGGGCGCATCGAACGCGTCTACGGCTTCCTCGACAAGGTTCCCGCCGGGGCTTGATCGTCGCGCCGCACGCAGTTCGGCGGCGCGACGGTCGGCGATGCCTGCGCAAGGGCGACGAGGTCGAATCCATCACCGACGCTCGGGCTTCGGAGCTGCTGGCGGACCGCCGGGCACGCGGGCTGCCGGAACTCCAGCGAGGCCGGGTGGCCGCTCGATGCGGGCGGCCACCCGGTCGACGTTGATCAGCGGTAGGAACCGGCGCTCAGGTCGGCTGTTGCGCTGGGGCCCTGGGGGTTCCAGCCGAGGTCGGCGCGGGCGGCGTGACCGGTGACGGATTGGCTGAGGGCCAAGGCTTCGGCGAAGGGAGCGCCGAGGGCGGCTTCGGCTTCGGCGAGGGGCCAGATCACCGGATCGCCGGAGACACCGGCGGCCTGGGCCGCAGCGGTGGCGAGGTCGAGCACCGAGACGGCGGGCTCGGTGACGGCGTGCCAGATGGTGCCCGCCGAAGCCGATTCGACGACCTTCACGAAGAGGTCGGCCAGGTCGTCCACATGGACGGTGGGCCATACGACAGCGGAGTCGGCGACGACGACCGGGGCGTTGTGCTTGCGGGCGAGATCGACCAGGAGAGCGGGGATTCCGCCATTGCGGCCGTGCACGATGCCGGGGCGGATGACCGCGGCGCGGACGCCCGCATCGGCCAGGGCGAGAACCTGACGTTCGATGACCGGGCGGTAGCCGACGATGGGAATGGCGTTGGTGGCCGCGGATTCGTCGGCGCCATCGGTCGCGCCGAGAACCCAGACGCCGCTGGTGTAGACGAATGGCTTGCCGGTGCCGCGCAGCGGGTCGGTGAGGGCGGCGATGGCGGCGGCGTCCACGTCCGCGTTTCCACTGGGGGTGGCGAGGTTGACCACGGCGTCGATATCGGGGGTGACGGCGGCGGTGAGGGATGCCGGATCGGCGAGATCGCCGGTGCGCGTCTCGAATCCGGCCTCGCCGTCCTTACCCGGCCGTACCAGTGCCACCACCTCGTGGCCCAGTCCGGTAAAGCGCTCGGCGACTGCGGAACCCAGGTAGCCGCCGGCCCCGATGATCAGTACTCGCATGAATCTTCTCCTCCATCTCGGCCACGCCGGCCGTCTTCACGACAGCCTCGTCGGCCGCACTGGTATTCCGCTGTCAGTGGGTACGTTCTCGATTACCAGCGAACAGCACGTCAATTACCGGCGAACAGCACGCGATTCGCGTACGCGGTGTCGAAATATTCCCGGGCCTCCGCGATTCGGCCATCGGCGACGCGGAAGGCGATGACGACATCGTTGACATACTCCGCGCCCGTCACGGTGGTCGCGCGGGTGGTCCACTCTGCCACGGCTCGGTCCGCATCGGCGATCACGCCACGCACCTGCTGGCTCATGGGTTTGGTGGTGTCGAAGCGCGCCAGCATGGCGGGCAGGAAGCCGTGGAAGATCTGATCCGGTCCGACCCAGGTGCCCGAGGTCGGCAGGTCCCCGGCCAGCGTCCAGGTGGCATCGGGCGCGAAGAACTCGCTGCGCCGCTCGACCGCCTCGCCGCCCTGCAGGGCGCGAATGTAGTTCTCGATCACCGTCCGGGTCTCGTCTGTGCTGCTCATGCCATTCAGTTCACTGGAAATCCCGAGCCCGACCAAGGGGCAGCTCACACACTCAGCGATAAAGAACGCTTATCGATGCAGAGTGCCGGACCGCCGATACGGGAAAGCGCCCGTGGCGTTCGGCCACGGGCGCTTTCACGCTCGGAGAGTCAGTCCTTGACCAGTGCGACGCCGGAGGCGTCCAGGGCCTCGGGCGAATCCTCGACCGGCTCCGGCGATTCGGCGCGGTTGGGCAGCAGCACCGCCATCACGATGACGATCAGCGCCAGCGCCGCGGAGACCGCGAAGGCCAGCCGCATGCCGGACAGGTGGGCGTCGAGCGGGTTGGCGCCACCATCGGTCAGATGGGTGGCCCGCGACGTCATGACCGTCACCACCAGCGCGGTACCGAAGGCGGCGGCCACCTGCTGCAGCGTGCCCAGCATGGAACTGCCGTGCGAGTACAGGTGCATCGGCAGCGCGCCCAGGCCCAGCGTGAACACCGGCGTGAAGGCGGCGGCCAGCGACACCATCAGCAGGATGTGCAGCGCCACCAGCGCGGGATACGGCATGGTCAGCGAGAGCTGCGTGAAGCCGACGAGGGCGGCGGTGATGCCGATCGCGCCCGGAACCACCAGGACGCGGCCGCCGAACCGGTCGAACAGCCGGCCCACGGTCGGACCGAGCAGACCCATGGCCAGACCACCGGGCATGACCAGCAGACCGGTCTGCAGCGGGCTCAGGCCGCGCAGGTTCTGCAGGTACAGCGGCAGCAGGATCATCGAGCCCATCATGGCCAGGAAGGCCACGGCCATCAGGACCAGTGCCTTGGCGTAGGTGCCGGACAACAGGATTCGCAGATCCATCAGCGGGCTGCCGTTGCGCTGCAGGTACACCTGCCGGAAGACGAAGATGGCGACCAGGGCCACACCGCCGGCGACGATCAGCGCCGGAGTGAGCGCGCTGCCCGCGCCGAACTTGCTCAGGCCGTACACCAGCCCGCCGAAGCCGAGGGCCGCGAACGCCACGCTGAACCAGTCGATCGAACCCGCTTGCGGCTCACCGACGTTCTCCAGCTTGCGCAGCCCGAACCAGGTCACCACCCCGGCGATGGGCAGCACCAGCGCGAACAGCCAGCGCCACGAGCCGATCTGGAGCACCAGGCCGGAGATGACCGGGCCCATGGCCGGGGCGACCGAGATGGCCAGGGTGACATTGCCCATCACGCGGCCGCGGTCGTGCTCGGGGACGACCGTCATCAGGGTGGTCATGAGCAGCGGCATCATGACCGCGGTGCCGCCGGCCTGGACGACCCGGCCGATCAGCAGCACCGCGAACGACGGCGCGATCGCGGCCACCGCGGTGCCGAGGAGGAAGACACCCATCGCGAGGGAATACGCGCGCCGGGTACTGACACGCTGCAGGAACCAGCCGGTCACCGGAATGACCGCCGCCATGGTGAGCATGAACGCCGTGGACACCCACTGCGCGGACCGCTCGGTCACGTGAAGATCCGTCATGAGCCGCGGAATCGCATTGATCATGATGGTCTCGTTCAAGATCACCGTGAAGGTCGCGAGCACCAGCAACCGGATGACCGTTGGCGTCCGCTGCTTGGTCGAGCTAGCGGATAGATCGGGCATCGGAAAACCTCCGGGGGTGTTCGTATTCGAGGGGGTGACGCGGAATCGGCGACAGTGCCGTCCGGGGGGCCATATCCATGCAGACGGGGACAGATCACTCAACTCATCGGTCTCCGGTCAGTATTCCGGCGGGGTCCGACAGAATTCATCCGATTATCGGGTGAACCGCAGCCCCATAGCATGCTGAAAGTGTGCTGCTACCAGCACTTATCGAACTCGGCAAAATCGTTGAGTGAGGCAGGTCACGTTTGGGGGGACAGGAGCTCGGATCGGTCCCGGATCCGGAACCCGCCATGATGGAGGAGGATGCCCCGTCGCGATGGCGCGCTCGCGGGGCGGGAGGGTGTGAGAACGACCGTGGCCGAACACATTCCGCAGCTGCGTGGACGCGAGCGCGAACAGCAGGCGCTCGACACCCTGATCGAGGGTGCGCGCGACGGGCGCAGCGCGGCGCTGGTGCTGCGCGGTGAACCCGGGATCGGCAAGACGGCGCTGCTCGGATACGCCGCCGCGCGGGCGGACGCCGTACGGGTGCTGCGAGGCACCGGCGTCGAGGTCGAGGCCGAATTGCCGTTCGCCGGACTGCAATTGCTGCTGCGCCCCGCCCTGAACCGGCTGCCCGGCCTGCCGGAACCACAGCGGGCGGCGCTGGCGGGCGCACTCGGCCTCGGTCCCGGCGGGCGCGAGCCCATGCTCACCGGTCTGGCGGTGTTGTCGCTGCTCACCGATTATGCCGACGGCGCCGGGCTGTTGGTCGTGGTCGACGACGCGCAGTGGCTGGACCGGGCCTCGCAGGACGCGCTGCTGTTCGCGGCCCGGCGGCTACAGGCCGAGGGTGTGGCCATGCTGTTCGGCGTCCGCGAGGGCGAGGGATCGTTCGAGGCCGCCGGGCTGCCAGAGCGGCGATTGACCGGTCTGTCCCACGAGGCGGCGGCCGCCCTGCTGGATGAGCATGCGCTCACCCCGGCCGTGCGCTACCGGCTGCTGGCCGAGGCGCGCGGCAATCCGCTGGCCCTGCGCGAGCTGCCGCTGGCGATGGCCGCCGAATCGACGCCGGACCTCGCCGCGGGCGCGCTGCCCCTGACCGATCGGCTGCGGCTGGCCTTCCACGGCCGGATCAGTCGGCTGCCGGAGCGGACCCAGACCCTGCTGACCGTGCTGGCCACCGATGAATCCACGGAGCCCGCCGTCGTGCTGCGTGCGGCGGCGAGCCTGGGAGCGGGCATCGATGATCTCGCGCCCGCCGAGGCTGCCGGATTGTTGCAGCGCGGGACCGGCGCTGACCTGTCGATCACGTTCCGCCACCCGCTGATTCGCGCGGCGGTGTACCAACGTGCCCCGCTGGGACAGCGATTGGCGGTGCACCGGGCCCTGGCCGAGGCGCTGGACGCGCCCGAGCAGGCGGATCGGCGGGCCTGGCATCGCGCGGCGGCGGCCCTCGGTCCCGATGCCGAGGTGGCGGATGCCTTGGAGCGCAGTGCTGTTCGCGCGCGCGAACGCGGCGGCCACAAGGCGGCGGCCGCCGCCTACGATCGGGCGGCCCGGCTCAGTGATCGGCCGGAGGATCGGACGCGACGTCAGACGCTGGCCGCCCAGGCGGCGCTGGAGTCGGGTGATCTGGAGCGGGCGGCCGAGCTGGCCCGGCGCACGGCTCACGAGGTGAGCTCGGAATCGTTGCGCGCCAGTCTTTCCCAGGTGCGGGCGCTGGCCCTCTTCTGGCAGGGCAGGTTTCCGGATGCGCACCGGCTGCTGATCGACGCGGCGACGAGCATCGCGGCCACCGGACCCGCACAGGCGGCGGACATGCTGGTGCAGGCCATGCACACCGGGTGGTATCTCGGCGAGGCCGATTTGCGGGAGGTCCTCGAACACCTTGCGGACCTGCGATTGCCGGATGCGCTGCCGGTGACCCCGGTGGTGCAGTTCCTCGGCCGGCTGTTCGAGCGTGGCCCGGGCCGGCCTTTGGCATTGACGGACATTCTCGGCGAAATCCGTTCCCGGGGAGAGGTTTCCGACCAGGTCCTGTCGATCCTCTGCGGCATCGCGCTCGCGCGCGGCCAGGACGGGCCCGCCTTCGACCTGGCCATGTCCCTGGAGGGCAAGCATCGCGCCGCCGGTGCCGCCGGGCGACTGCCGACCGTCCTCTTCTTCGCCGGCGAGGCCGATATCTTCACCGGCCGCCTGCGCGATGCGCGCACGGCGACGGTCGAGGCCCGCGACCTCGCCCGCGACACCGGTCAGCAGCAGTGGGTGCGTCAACTCAGCAGTGTGCTGGCGCATCTGGACGCACTGCGCGGCGATGAGGACGAGTGCCGGGCGCAGGCCGAGCTCGGCCTAGCCGGGGATACGCCGGGAGCGATCGCGCCGGGCGCACCGTGGGCGCACTGGTCGCTGGGACTGCTCGACCTCGGGGCCGGGCGAGCGGAATCGGCGCTGTCGCGCTTCGAGCGATTGACGAAATCGCCGTTCGATCATCATATTTGCGCCACCCGGGCGGTGCCGGATCTGGTCGAGGCCGCCGTGCGGATCGGAGCCCCGGAGCGCGCCGCGGCGCCTTTCGCGAACTTCGCCGGCTGGGCGGAGTCGGTGGGACAGGGCTGGGCCGATGCCCTGGTGCTGCGCTGCCGCGCGCTGCTGGACGACGAGAATGCCGAAGACCTGTACGCGAAGGCGCTCGAGCTGCACGACCGCGAGGCCCGTCCCATCGAATTCGCCCGTACCGCTCTGCTTTACGGCGAATGGCTGCGCCGCGCCCGCCGCAAGGCCGACGCGCGCACCCGATTGCACGAGGCCCTCGAGGTCTTCGAACGGCTGGAGCTGAACCCGTGGGCCAGGCGCGCCCGCCACGAGCTCACCGCGGCCGGCGCACCGGATTCCGATCCGGGTCCGTCGCGCAGCACCGCGACCGGCCTGACCCCGCAGGAATTGCAGATCGTCCGCCTCGCCGCGCAGGGCCTGTCCAACCGCGACATCGCCGCGCAGCTGTTCCTGAGCCACCGCACCGTCGGCTACCACCTCTACAAGGCGTACCCGAAGCTCGGCGTCACCTCGCGGGGCGAGCTGAAGGATATTGCCGCACAACTTCATTGATCATCGTGCCTGCCGGGTCATGCCTTGATGAACTCGAGCAGGTCGTTGTCGAGCTGCTCGGCATGCGTGACATAGAGCCCGTGCCCGGCGGCCTGGTACTCGCGGTAGGTGGCACCGGGCAGCAGCTCGGCGGTGCGGCGGCCGGTGATGTCGATCGGCGCCGAGAAGTCGGCGTCGCCGTGCACGATCAGCGCCGGAACGGTGATGCCGCGCACCGCTTCCCGGCTGTCGGCGTGGAAGACCGCCTCCTGGATCTTCAGCGTCGCCCACGGTGCGGTCGACAGGCACTGCCGGTAGGTGAGGTCCGACTGCTCGGGCGACACCTCGGTGCCGAACTGCTCGGCGAAGTACAGCTGCGACTGCCGGGCCAGCCACTTCGGCCGGTCGGTGCGGATACGGCGCAGCATGTCCTCGAGCACCGCCACCGGAGCCCCGCCCGGGTTGTCGTCGGTGAGCTTCAGGAACGGCAGCATCGAGCTGACGAAAGCCACTCGCGCCACCCGGGATTCGCCGTGCCGGGCCAGGTAGCGGGCGATCTCCACACCGCCGGTGGAATGCCCGACCAGGGTGGCCTCGGTCAGGTCCAGGTGGTCGAGCAGGGCCGCCAGGTCGTCGACGGTGGTGTCGAGGTCGTAGCCGCCGCGCGGCCGGTCGGAGCGACCGTGGCCACGGCGGTCCAGGGCGATGCAGCGGTAGCCGAGGTCCGCGAAGAAGGGAATCTGGTACTCCCACATATCGGAAGCGAGCATGGCCCCGGCGACGAACACGATGGCCGGTCCGGTGCCGTAGTCCTCGTAGGCGAGCGTGGTGCCGTCGGTGGGGGTGGTGAAGAACATGGGACTCCCTTTGGCTCGGATCGCTGGTTCGAACTTGATGAACACCACGGTATGAAGATCCGCGTGACCGGGAATCTGTCGTACTTAAGTATTCGCGACCGGTATCCCGGCACGCGTCGACGGATGCGTTCGTCCACCCATTCCCACCATCGCCCGGAGCATCGGCATACGATTGGCAAACCAGTCGGAAAAGGCCCGGTCAGCCGGATTCGACCGGGATACAGTCAGGAGTCACCGATGACCAAATTCCTGGTGATCTACAAGTCGGATCAGTCCGCTCGCGAGCGGATGGCCCAGACCACCCCCGAAGCCCAGGCGGCGGGCATGAAGGCCTGGATGGACTGGGCGGGTCGGGCGGGGTCGGCGATCGTCGATCTCGGGTCGCCGCTGGGACCCGGATCCCTCAATGCCGACGGCGGGATCGGCGGCTTCTCCATCCTGCAGGCCGACTCCAGCGAAGCCCTTCAGGAGGTGCTGAAGGGCCATCCGCACACCGAATGGGGCGGCACCATCGACATCTACGAATTCCTGGCCATGCCGGGCATGTGACGACGGGAGTTAGTGCACGCCCTCCATGTGGCGGCTGATCCAGGGCGCGACGGCCCAGACGATCGCGCCGACGACCATGGCCACCAGGCCGGTGATGCCGAAGTACACCAGTTCGTGGGACGGGTCGTAGAACTTGGACAGCACGCCCGACATCGAGGTGCCGATGCCGACCGAGAAGAAGTACAGGGCCATCATCTGAGCGCGAAAAGCGTTGGGGGCCAGCTTCGTCGTGACCGAGAGACCGATCGGCGAGAGCATGAGCTCCGAGACCGCGAACGCGCCCAGGATGAAGAACACGATCACGAACGACACCGACTTGCCGTGGCCGCCCGCGAACAGGGTGAACAGCAGGAAGGCCGCGCCCATCCCGATCACGCCCAGCGAGAACTTGCGCGGAGTGCTCGGGGAGCGCATGCCCAGGCGGGTCCACATGATCGCGAACAGCGGCGACAGCGCGATGATCCACACCGGCTCCATGGAACCGATCCAGCTCGACGGCGCGGTCCAGCCGAAGATGGACCAGTTCATGCGCTCGTCGGAGTACACCGCCAGCACGGTGAAGATCTGCTGGAACAGCGACCAGAACACCGCGTTCGCGATGAACAGCGGCATGTAGGCGCGCACCCGCGTGCGCTCGATCGGGGTCACCTTCTCACTGGTGAGCATGATGGCGAAGTAGGCGATCGAGGCCACGACGATCACGACGGTGGTGGCGTCGGGCAGATTGGACAGGGTCACCAGCTTGGTGGCCCAGGCGAAGGCGACCACCACGAGGATCGCGGCGAAGGCCGTGACAACCTTGGGAATGGCGGTGCGCGGCAACGGGTTCGGCACGTCGCGGCCGTGCTCGCCCAGGTTCTTGCGCAAGATGACGTACTGGGTGAGGCCGATCGCCATACCGATGGCGGCCGCGCCGAAGCCGTAGTGGAAGCCGATGTGATCCTGCAGCAGGCCGGTGATCAGCGGACCGGCGAAGGCGCCCAGGTTGATACCCAGATAGAACAGGGTGAAGCCGCCGTCCGCGCGCGGATCGTCCTTCTCGTAGAGGGTGCCCAGCAGCGAGGAGGCATTCGCCTTCAGGCCACCCGATCCCAGCGCGACCAGCACCAGACCGACGCCGACACCGGTCAGGCCGGGCAGGATGGCCAGCGCGATGTGGCCGGCCATGACGACGACGCCGCCGTAGAAGACGGTGCGCTCCGAGCCGAGCAGCCGGTCCGCGATCCACGCGCCGAGCACGGTCGACAGATAGACCAGACCGCCGTAGGCGCCGACGATGCCGGTGGCGGTGGACTTGGCCATGCCGAGACCACCGTCGGTGGCCGTGTAGTACAGGTAGTAGCCGAGAATCGTGAGCATTCCGTAGAACGAGAACCGTTCCCACAATTCGACGCCGAACAGATTCGCGATACCGATGGGGTGGCCGAACAGGGTCCGTTCAGTGGCCGGTTTCGCGTCGTGAGCTACTCCTGACATACCGGCGACCCTCCCATAAAAGGCAATCCGACAGCAACCTCAGATGTTAACCTGCGTCACAATCGCCAAGGGAATGTTCATGGTGCGCGGAGCCGAGGGGCAAATGCCCTGCAGCCGCTTGATAAGTGATCTGATCAGGCAATGGACAGTGCGATGCCATCTAGAATGTCGTGTTCGCTGACAATCAGCTCGCGGATCCCGGCACGCCGCGCCAGCTCATCGGCAAGCACTTCGGCTATTACCGCGCCACCACCGATCACATCCACCCGACCCGGATGCATGGGCCCTAGCGCGGCCCGCTCGTCGTGGTTCATGCCGATCAGCCGATCGCACACCTTGCGCAGGTCGGCCAGCGGCAGGCGGGTGAGATGCACACGCTCCGAATCGTATTCGGGCAGATCGAGCGACACCGCGGCGATCGTGGTCATGGTCCCGGCCACGCCCACCCAGGTGTGCGCCCGCTCCACCGGCACCACGCCGAACGCCTGCGCCAGCCGCTCCGAGGCGAAGAAGCGCGCCGAGGCGACCTCCTCGCGGGTGGGCGGATTGCCGTGCAGGCAGCGCTCGGTGATGCGCACGCAACCGATATCGGCCGAGTACGCCGCGTGCACGCCGGACGCGTCGCCCAGCACCACCTCGGTCGACCCGCCGCCGAGATCCACCACCACGAAAGGCCCTGCGGCGCTGGACAGTTCGCCGACGGCGCCGGCGAAGGACAGCCGCGCCTCCTCGTCGCCGCTGATGACCTCGGCCTGGGCCCCCGGCACCACGCGGCCCAGCTCGACGCCGGTCATGGTGAAGAAGTCCTCGCGATTGGCGGCATCGCGCGTGGCGGAGGTGGCCACCATCCGCACCCGCGTCACACCGTGCTTCAGCATGAGGTCGACATAGTCGCCCAGCGCCACCCGGGTGCGTTCGATCGCTTCGGGATTCAGCGCACCCGTGGCGTCCACGCCCTGGCCCAGTCTCACGATCCGCATCTCCCGATGCACGTCGGTCAGATGCGGCTTACCGTCGGCGTCGCGCGCGACATCGGCGATCAAGAGCCGGATCGAGTTGGTTCCACAGTCGACGCCCGCGATCCGCTCGTGTGCTTCCGCACCGGGGGCCGCACTCCGCGCGAACTCTGCGTTGCTCATCCCTGACCTCTGAATTCGACTGGTTCTGAACACATCTCGCCGAGCGGGCCACCCGGTCCGCGCGGCGGCGCGGCCGACTCCACGCCCTCGGCAGCCTACCCATCCCGCTGCCCGGTGCGGTCGATCGAACCTCACGAGAGCGGCTGAGCTCGCGCCCTGCTCCGCATCGGTGCGCGCCCGCCGGACCGGTGCAAGCCAGTTGTTCATCCGGGCGCGGCCGGCTCATTCGCCGGCGGTCTCCGAATCGGTGCGGTACTCCTCGTATTTCGGCCAGTCGGCCGGAATGGCGGTGCCGCGCAGGCCGTGGTCGGCGGCCAGGGCGACGGCCTCGTCACCGAGCGGGTTGAGGCCCGGGCCCTTGGCCAGGGAGTGGGCGATGAGGACGTGCAGGCATTTGACCCGGTCGGGCATGCCGCCGCCCGCGAAGTCGGTGCCGAGGTCCTCGATGGCATTGCGCTCGGACAGGTAGCTGTCGTACGCGGCGCGGTAGGCGGCGGCGAGTTCCGGGTCGCGGGTGAGGCGTTCGGACATGTCGCGCATCAGCCCGGTGGTCTCCAGACGGCTCGCCTCGGCGGTCAGGCGCGGGTCCGTCAGGTAGTACAGGGTCGGGAAGGGGGTGCCGTCCGGGAGCTTGGGCGCGGTCTTGACCACCGCGGGCAGGCCGTCCGGGGTGCGGTAGGCGATGGCGAGCACGCCGCGCGGAGCCCGGCCCAATTGCTCGGCGACGATCGCGAGATCGCGCTCGCCGGGGACGTTCTCGGCTGCGGTCACCTGGGTTGTCCTTCCTCGGTGGGGGCGGGCGGCGGGGGCGCCGGTGCGGGTGGCGGGGTGGGAGCCGGGGCGGCGACGGGCTGCGGCGAGGAAACGCTGTGCCACAGCTGCGTGTACCAGGGGTCGGGCTCCCGGGGTTTGGCGGGCTGGGTCGGGATGGCCGGCTGCTCGATCTCGGGGATCTGCACGATGTAGGGCGTGTCCCCCGGCATCACCAGGCGCAGGCGGTCCCGGGCCTCGGCCTTGATGTAGTTCGGATCCTGTTGCTGCGCACGGCGATCGCGCAGGCTCACGACCTCCTCCTCCAGCTGACGATGCTGAGCGGCCAGCTCGGCGGCGTCCGAGCGCTGCGTGAAGTAGGTGCGTAGCGGCACCGCCAGGGTGAGCGCGAGCCCCGCCAGCACGGCGGCCAGCAGCACAGCGCGACCGGTGGACAGGCCGAGGATCTTGCGTTCGTGCCGTTCGGATTTCGCGGCCGCCCTGGGGGCGGTGCGACGCTTGGGAGCCGGCTTCCCGGAGGTCGTGCGGCTACTGCTCGAGCTCGAAGATTTCGCGGCGGCACCGGATTTCGGGACGGCGGCGGATTCGTTCCGCTTCCCGGCCGAGCCGCTCTTGGCGCGAGCGGAGCGCGACGGGCGCCGGTCACTTCGTCCTGCCGGACTAGTTCCGCGCGCCCGTCGCTCCGTCATCTCACACCTCGAAATTCAGTAGTAGTCCCAACTCTCGGGGTCCGGGTCGGGGCTCGAGCTACCGATTATTCAGCCTTCGAACGCGAATCGCGGGAAGGCGGCGTCACCGGCGTAGCGCGCCGAGTCGCCCAGGGCGTCCTCGATACGCAGCAGCTGGTTGTACTTGGCGACACGCTCCGAGCGGGCCGGGGCGCCGGTCTTGATCTGGCCGGAGCCGACCGCCACCGCCAGGTCGGCGATGGTGGTGTCCTCGGTCTCACCGGACCGGTGGCTCATCATGGTCTTGTAGCCGTTGCGGTGGGCCAGCTCGACCGCGTCCAGGGTCTCGGTCAGGGTGCCGATCTGGTTGACCTTCACCAGGAGTGCGTTGGCCGCGCCCTTGGCGATGCCCTCCTCCAGGCGGTCCGGGTTGGTGACGAACAGGTCGTCGCCGACGAGCTGCACCTTGTCGCCGATCTGGTCGGTCAGGGAGACCCAGCCGTCCCAGTCGTCCTCGGACAGCGGGTCCTCGATCGAGACGATCGGGTAGTTGCCGAGCAGGCCGGCGTAGAACTGGGCCATCTCGGCGGCGGTGTGCAGCTTGCCCTCGAACTTGTAACCCTCACCGGTGGTGTAGAACTCGGTGGCGGCCACGTCGAGCGCGAGCGCGATCTCGCTGCCCAGCTTGAAACCGGCCTTCTCGATCGCCGAGGCGATCAGGTCCAGGGCGGCACGGGTATTCGCGACCGACGGCGCGAAACCGCCCTCGTCGCCCAGACCGGTGGACAGGCCCTGGGACTTGAGCACCGACTTCAGCGTGTGGTAGACCTCCGCGCCCCAGCGCAGCGACTCCTTGAAGGTGGCCGCGCCGATCGGGGCGATCATGAACTCCTGGACGTCGACGCCGGAGTCGGCGTGCGCGCCACCGTTGAGGATGTTCATCATCGGCACCGGCAGGACGTGGGCGTTCGGGCCGCCGACGTAGCGGAACAGCTCCAGGCCCGAGGACTCGGCGGCCGCGCGGGCCACCGCGAGCGAAACACCCAGCAGGGCGTTGGCGCCCAGACGCGACTTGTCCGGGGTGCCGTCCAGATCCAGCAGGGTCTGGTCGACGGTGCGCTGCTCGACGGCGTCGAGACCGATCACGGCCGGGGCGATCTCGTCGAGGACGCCCTCGACGGCCTTCTGCACGCCCTTGCCCTGGTAGCGGTCGCCACCGTCACGCAGCTCGACGGCCTCGTGCTCACCGGTGGACGCGCCGGAGGGCACGGCCGCACGGGTGAGGGTGCCGTCGTCGAGAGCGATCTCGACCTCGACAGTGGGGTTGCCACGCGAATCCAGGATCTCGCGAGCTCCGACCTGTTCGATGATGGCCACGAAACGACACTCCTTCGGCTGCTGACTCGGCAGGTCGCACGGCGAACCCGTGCGCTGACGAGCCTACTGTGCCGGGATCGCGCCGCCGCATCCCCCCGTCGGCGCGCCCGCAAGATATACACACTCCCCGACTACTACGACCACACACCAGGTTCGCGGCGCGTCTCGTTCTGGACTGCGCTCCGAGTCCCCGCGCTTGTAGTGGAGGAGGGAAGAACGAGACTCCAGCGCCGCGAACCTGGCCGGAGCGGAGCGGAGGGCAAATCAGACACTGCGGCCCACGCTGTAGGCGGCGGCGCGGTAGCGGACGGTGTTCATATAACTGGTGGATTGGTTGTAGGTGAGCAGCGCCTGCTGCCAGCCGGGTGCGCCGGTGAGGTCGCCGCCCATGGCGCAGAGGTAGCGCGCGGCGGTGAGGGCCGCATCGTCGATATTGTCCGGATCGATCTTGCCGTCGCCGTTGGCGTCCACACCCCAGCGCTGCCAGGTCTCCGGAATGAACTGGAACGGACCCATCGCCCGGACGTACACCGGATTCGCCTCGGTGGAGCTCACGTCCAGAATCCGCGCGCGCCCGGGCGAACCATCCAGTGGCAGCCCGCGAATGGGCGGCGACACCGTCCCGTCATCGGCGATGTGCGAACCGCCGTGCGTGCCGTGCTGGCTCTCCACGCTCGCGATGCCCGCCAGCGTGGTCCAGCCGATCCCGCACTCCGGCTTGGACCGTGCCATCACCGCGGCCGCGTATCCGTAGGCCTCCAGGGCCAGCACCGGAATGCCGGTCGGCCCGTGCTGTTCCTCCGCCCAGTCCCGCAGCTGAATCGCGGTGCGCCCCGGCGCATCCAGGTCGATCGGCGGCAGCGGTGCGCCCGCGCCCGGTGGCATGTCGTTCGGGACGGGCGTGAGATTGCTTGTCCCGCAACCGGTCAGCAATACCAGCGCGGCGGCCGTGCCCAGCAGGCCGGCGCGGGTCAGCGGGGCCCGGAGGCCGGCCATTCGGATACGCACCCCATTCATCATCCAGATGGATCGGCGTGGAGGCGAACACCGTGAACACGGTTCGCCCGGGTCGCCGGTAACGATCGTGTTCGACCGGCCTCCGCGCGGGAATCCCATATCCATCCGCTATTTCTACGACACGCCCTTAGGTAAGGCTTGCCAAAATTCCGCGGGGGTAATACCGTCTTTCGCCGAGCCAAGATCACCATGCCACCGCCCAGCCAGGAAGGCCCTCCCGTTGGTGAAAAGCGTTCTCCCCGAACGTAGTCAGCTCCACCCAGCCCAGCTCGAGCGACGCGACCTGTCCGAATCCGCAGCCCGGGCAGTGCGCCACGTCGCCGCTGAGATCGCCGTCACAGTCGGGCGCTGCCCGGGGATCGCGACCACCCTCTCGCACCCGGTCCTGCTGCGCCACATCGACGCCAAGTACGGACGGCTGCCCGACGCCGTGCACGAGGCCATGCGACCGCCCGCCACCGCGGCGGGCGTGGCGGTCATCAGCCGGCTTCCCGTCGACGACGAGGAATTCGGCCCGACGCCGTACAACTGGCAGGAGGCGACCGAACTGGCCGGAACCCGGACACCACGGTCCGGCTCCTTCCAGCTCGATATCGCCATGCTGCTGCTCGCGCGGTGCGCCGGTGAACCCTTCGGCTGGGAGGGCCAGCAGGCGGGGCGGCTGGTGAACAACATCGTGCCCACGCCCGGCCACGAGCACGAGCAGTCGGGCGCCAGCAGCACCGCGCTGCTCAGCCCGCACACCGAGGACGCCTTCCACCCGGACCGGGCCAACCTGCTCATGCTCGGCTGCCTGCGCAATCCCGATCGGATCGCGACCACCGTGTCCTCGATCCGGAACGCGGAACTCGATGCGGCGCAGCGGAAGATCCTGAGCACGGCGCGACTGCCGATCCTGCCGGACGTCTCCTATGGCAGCGGCTTCGGCGCCGCCCCGGCGCCGCCGATCGCCACCCTCGGCGACGACGCGGGCGGGACCACACTGCGTTTCGACCCGGCGTACACCCCGCTCGACCGCGCCGATGACGAATTCCGCAGCGCCTACCGGCATTTGAGCGGCGAACTCGAAAGAGTCTGCTTCACCGCGGCTTTGGCGCCCGGAGAACTGCTCCTGGTGGACAATGACGTGGTGGTGCACGGGCGGGTGCCGTTCACCCCCCGCTACGACGGCACCGACCGCTGGCTCAAGCGGGTCAATATTCGCCTGCCCCAACGCCGCCGCGACGCCGAGGCCGGGGAGGACGGCTACGGTCAGCGCGTGGTGGCACCGTTCCGCACGACTCGAGGACAGCACACGTGAACTGCCGCCCCACCCCGCTCCGCGTACTCAGCCGCAGCGACCTGGCCGATGTCCCGATCTCCCCGGCCGAGGTGGTGCGGGCCGTCGAAGACGCGTATCTCGCACTGGCGGGCGGCGATTCGGACAACCCCCGCAAACTCAGCGTCGCCCATCCCGACGGATGGTCGGTGGCCTACGCGATGCTGGGACGCGACGGGCGGCGCCGGGTGGTGGCCATGAAGACCAGCTACAAATTCGACCCGCACCACGACAGGTCGAACAAGCGGTATTTCACGACGATCTCGCTGTACGACGACGCCACCGGGAACCCGATCGCGCTGATGGACTGTGCCCGCGTCGGCGCCCTGCGCACACCCGCGGTCTCGGCACTGCTGGTGCGCGAATGCGCCCGGCCGGGAGCACGCAGCGTCCTGCTGATCGGCACCGGCACCCAGGGCCGCAATGCGCTACCTCACCTACTAGCGGCGAATCCGCAGCTGAACCCACTCATGCTCTACGGCACCCACCCGGAAGGATTGGAAGCGGTGAATCAGCAACTGCTGCACCATCATCCGCACGCCGAACTCGACATCGTGAGCGACCCGTACGCGGCGGCGCGCGAAGCGGACATCATTCTCGCCACCGCCGGGCCCGGCACTCAGGTGGCGATCGAGGCCAAGGATCTGGCGCCCGGGGCGACCGTGGTACTGGTCGGCTATGGCCTGGCGCCCTCCACCCTCGTCGAGGCCGATCGTGTAATCGCCACCAGCGCAGAACAAATGGCTTTGACCGGAACCGATATGGCGGGTCCCGATGGTCGACTACGCAGGGTCGATGCCGAGCTACCCCAGATTCTCGACCGTCGGGCGGCGGGCCGGACAACCGACGACGAACGAGTTTTCGTTTACAACAGCGGACTGGTGCTCACCGATATCGCCGTCGCGCACGCGCTGGCCAACCGCGCCATCGCCGAGGGGCGGGGCACCGAAGTATCGCTCTGGGACTGAATCCTGGGACTGAATCGCCGACTTGATCCGATGGATTCACGGCAGAAATTCGCCCGTAAAGGTTATTTCGGACATTGATCAGGCCGATAACCGATTGAGTCTAACGTTTCGCACAAACTCTTATGCAGGTTGGCTATCGACGCCACCAGCCGGGGACCGGGGTCGGGGGTCCACTGCGGGGATGGCCGATGGCCACCCACCGCACCCGAAAGGAAAAATGTCCGCCTCCGTAGAGACCGTCGTCGTTCCCTCCGGCATAGCCGGCATCACGGCCGCGCCGATGCCGGCCCACCGCCCCGACTGGGAGGAGCAGCTACTCGCCGACACGAAGCTGCTGCGGGAGTTGGCCGAAACCATCGGTGGACCATTCCACGTCATGTATCCGGACCGGATCGTTGCGAATATTCAAGCCTTCCAACGGGTCTTCGCCCGCACCGATGTCGCGGGTGCGATCTACTACGGGAAGAAGGCCAACAAGGCAGCGTGTGTCGTCCGCGCCTGCGCCGAAGCCGGTTCCGGTATCGATGTCGCCAGCGTCGGCGAACTGAAGGCGGCCATGACCGGAGGCATCCAGGGATGCGACCTGATGGTGACCGGCCCCGCGAAATCGAACCAACTGCTGGAGCTGGCCACCCGGGCCGGGGCGCTGATCGCCGTCGACGATCTCGATGAGCTCGCACGCCTGTGCGCAATCGACATTATGAGCCGGGTTCTCCTGCGGGTCCTGCCACTAGGTTCGGACAGCCGCCTCGGAATGACGTCCGACGAAGTAGACCTCGCGCTGACCTTCGTCGACACGAGTTCGATTCGACTGGAAGGCTTCAGCTTTCACCTCAGCGGCTATGAAGTGGCACCGCGCGCCGAGCTGGCCCTGGCGCTGATCGAGCGTTGCCGCGAAGCCCGCGGCCTCGGCCATCCCATCACCACCATCTCCATCGGCGGCGGGTTCGGCGTCGATTATGTCCCAGCGCGGGCGTGGGAAGCCTTCCTCGGCGGCGTCAATCCGCGGTGGTTCCACCGCGACCGTGCCCCGGACTCCTATTATCCCTACCACTGCCCGGTCCCCGGCCCGGCGATGCTGGCGGCCATTCTGGAGCATCAGGATCTGGCAAAGCTTTTGCGCCAATACGGAATTGGATTGGCGATCGAACCGGGACGCGCCCTGCTCGACAGCGCAGGTAGCACCGTATTCGGAATTCAGGGCGTGAAAGTCAGGACCGCACACGAAGTCCCGTACCTCATCGTCACCGCGAACGGCACCAGCCTCAGCCTCTCCGAACAATGGTTCGACAGTGAATATCTGCCTGATCCCGTCCTGTGGCCGCGAAGTGCGGGAAACCCCACCCCGACCTGCGTCGGCGGATCCTCCTGCCTCGAAGAAGACATGCTGAGCTGGCGTCGTATTCCGCTTCCCCGCCCGGCGACCACGGACGATCTGCTCATCTACCCGAATACGGCCGGTTATCAGATGGACAGCAATGAGTCGTCATTCCACGACTTGCCCATACCGCCGAAGATAGTGTTGCGAAGCTCGCCGGATGGACGACAATTCGATTGGACCTTCGACACCGACGGTTTCCCGATCTGAACAGTTTCGCGCTCACCGCCCGCTACACGCTCCATCGACTTTCCCGAGGAGAAGTACTCGATGCCGGTTATTGTCAGACGAGTGTCCGAGCTCATCGGACGGACACCGCTATTCGAGCTGGCCGTCAGCCCCGAGACCGGGACCCGGCTGCTGCTGAAGCTCGAAACCATGAACCCGACGGGCACCGCCAAAATTCGGATGGCCCGGGCCATGGTGCTGGACGCGGAACAGCGCGGGCTGCTGCGCCCGGGCGGCCATATCATCGAATCGACCTCCGGGAATACGGGTTTGGGATTGGCCGTGGTGGCGCGGGAACGCGGGTATCGGTTCACGGCCGTGGTCGACCACCATGCGTGCCCGGCGAAGTTGAATGCCATGCGCGCGATGGGAACCGAGCTCGAATTCGTCTCCGACGACGGCGACGACGGCCTCTCGACCTCGGCGCGGGAAGAACGCGCGGCGCAGATGGCGCAGGAGGAGGGGCCGGGCGCCTACTTTCCCGCTCAGCACGACAACCTCGCCAATGGCGTCGGGTACCACGCACTGGCCGAGGAACTGCTCGAGGATCTCGAGCGGATCGACATTCTGGTCGGCGCGGTGGGCACCGGGGGTTCGCTGTTCGGTACGGCTCGCGGGCTGCGCGACCACGGATGCGCGCCACGGTTGGTCGGCGTGGAGCCCGAGGGGTCGATCGCCTTCGGCGGTCCGGCCCACGACTATTGGCAGTCGGGCACCGGAACGCCGCTCGGCGCCACCCCCGGCATCCATGTGGACCAGGATCTCCACCTGATCGAGGAACGCGATCGGGTGAAGGTCTCCGACGTCGACGCGTTCGCCACCGCCCGGGCACTGGCCGCCACCGCGGGGTTGCTGATCGGCGGTTCCTCCGGAAGTTCGGTGTACGCGGCCCTGACCCGGCTCGAGCAGTACCCGGACTTCTCCACCGTGGTCGTCATCATCAATGATGACGGGGAGAAGTACCTGGACACCGTTTTCGACGCCACCTGGATGAGCGACCGAGACCTGATCGATCTGGAACGCGAGACCGAGGTCGTGGACCTGCTGAAGACCTACACACCGCCCAGCCGGCCGGACCCCGGCGAACTCACCGTGCGTCGTCACCTCCATCGTGCGTTGCCGGACAATTTCGCCGTCGAGAAGGGACTCACCGGCGCGAACCTGGAGGACTACGCCGACGCGAAGGTGCCGCAGGCCAACCTGATTCACCTGCTGCGCCAGGTCGACATGCCGCCGCACGAAATCGGCGAGCTGCTGGCGAGCGGCAATGACAACGATGTCCACCTGGCCCTCGAGAAGCACCGGCAGCGGCTGGTCGACCAGCGCGCGATGGTCGACCAGCTGCTCGCGACCATGCGGGGCTCGGCATCCGGGCGGCCGGCCACCCACACCATTCTGGTCCCCGATCCGGCGCCCACCGACGCGGACGGGGCTGCCACGAAATGATCGGGGCGCTCCGGCAATCCGATGGGCGGGCGCTGACTTCGCTTGCCACGCCCATCGCTCTGACCCAGCTGGCTCAGGTTGCGGTGTCCACCACGAATATTGCGTTGATGGGGACGCTCGGGGTGCGGGAGGTGGCCGCGGGTGGGTTGGCGCTGGTGTTGTTCAACCAGATTCGGACCATGTGTGTGGGGTTGATTACCGGGACGGGTAATCAGGTGGCGACGGTGGTGAGCCGGGCCGAGAAGCAGGGGCGGGGACCCGAGGCGGAGGTTCGGGAGGTGGTGCGGTCGAGCTTCCTGATCGCGACCGTCGCCGGATTGCTCGGCGGCGCACTGCTCATCGGGCTCGGGTGGGCGCTGCGATGGCTGGGGCAGGACGCACAGGTGCTCGCGGAGGCGCGGCCGATGATGGTCGCGCTGGCGCCGGGGCTGGTGCCGTGCCTGTGGTTCCAGGTGTTGCGGCAGTACACCGTCGGGATGCAGCGGCCGCAGGCCCTGCTGCTGGTGACGCTGGGGTCGGTGGTGCTGAATCTGGTGCTGGCGCTGACGTTCATGCACGGCTGGGCCGGGCTGCCCCCGCTGGGGCTGACCGGGGTCGGCGTGGCGACCTCGCTGGTTTTCCTGATCACCTTCGGGGTGTTCTGGGCGATGGTGCGGCGGGATCCGAAACTCGGTGCGACACTGCCGGTTCGGATATGGCCGGTGCATGCGGCGACGGTGTGGGAGGAGTTGCGGCTGGGGACGCCGATCGCGCTGACCTACGGGTCGGAGGCGGGCATGTTCTCGGTGCTGGCGCTGGTGATGGGGAGTCTGGGGGCGGCGGCGCTGGCGGCGCACAATGTCGTCTATCAGATCGTGTACATCGTGTTCCAGGTGGCGATCGGGCTCTCGCACGGGGCGTCGATCCTGGTGAGCAAGGCGGTGGCGCGGGACGAGTTCGCGCACGCGCGGTCGGTGGCGTGGCTGGCGCTGCGGTGCGTGGCAGTGGTCGCCGGGGTCACGGGGGTCGCGTATGTGCTGGCGCCGGACTGGGTGCTGCGGCCGTTCCTGGCCGACAGTGATTCGGCCACGGTGGCACTGGCGCACACGCTACTGCTGATCGCCATCGTGCTGCAGTTCTTCGACGCCGCCCAGAACATCGGGGTCGGGCTACTGCGCGGACTCAAGGACACCAAGGCCGGGTTCCGGCTCTCCCTCGTCGGGTACTGGGGTGTGGGATTGCCCACGGCGCTGCTGCTCGCGCTCCCCGCGCACCTGGGCGCGGCGGGCGTGTGGTGGGGGCTGACCGCCGGTCTGGCCACCACCGCTGCCCTGATGCTGCGTCGGTTCTTCACCCTGCTGCATGCACAGGAGCAGGCGAATCCGCGAGTGCTGGCCGGTAGCCTCGGGCATTAGCCCGACATCCAAATCTCACCTTCCCGCAAGCATGTCGTCACTGGGCGCGGGCAACCTGAAGGAAACGGGCTTCGCTATTCTGGCGACGAATTCGGCAAGCGCAGTCGACAGGGTCGGCAAGCCTAGGGCGCACACCACCAATGCCGGGGAGGATGTCCGTGCACATCTCGCGAGTCGCCGAGTATCCGAGGGCAGACCATGTCCTGTTCCATTTCAGCGACACCCATCTGATCGCCGCCGACACCGAGCTCTACGGTGCGGTCGACGCCGAGGCGCGGCTGACCACGCTGCTCGGGCAGGCCGAGGCCAGCCGCATCGCGCCGACCGCCATCGTCTTCACCGGCGACCTCGCCGACCAGGGCGAGCCCGGCGCATACCGCAAGCTGCGGGATCTGGTGGAGCCGTGGGCCGAACGGATCGGCGCACCCGTGGTGTGGGTCGCCGGCAATCACGACGACCGGGCGACGCTGCGTGAGGAACTCCTCGACGTAGTGCCTTCGAACGACGCGGCTTCCGGCGCACCGTTCGACGCGGTCCACATGTTCGACGGGTTGCGCGTCATCGCCCTCGACACCACTGTCCCCGGCCACCACTGGGGCGAGATCACCGACGACCAATTGGCCTGGCTGCGTGAGGTTCTCGCCGAACCCGCCCCCTTCGGCACCATCCTCGCCATGCACCACCCGCCCATCCCCTGCGTCCAGGACCTGGCCGTCCTGGTCGAACTACGGGACCAGCGCCGCCTCGCCGACGTCCTGGACGGCACCGACGTCCGCGCCATTCTGGCTGGGCACCTGCATCTTTCGAGCACCGCCACCTTCGCCGGCATCCCGGTCTCGGTAGCTTCGGCCACCTGCTACAGCCAGGACATGGCCGCCGCCGAGGGCGGCCAACGCGGACGCGATGGCGCCCAAGCCTTCAACTACGTCCACATCTACCCCGACACCATCGTCCACTCGGTGGTCCCCATCGGCCACGGCCCCACCGTCGGCAACCCCGCCGACCCCGAACAAGCAGCGACCAGGCTCGCCGACGCCGGCATCGTCATCCCACCGGCGGCCCGCATCCCACACGTCCTCCGCCGCCGGACCGAGGCCCCCGAATCCGACGACGAAACAGTCCTCTGATCGTTCAGGGAGATTTCGGTGCCGCCTGTCGCCGGAATCGCTTCGGCCGCTGACCATCCGCGGCCGCTGGGCTCAACCTCACGCGGTGGATCCGCGCCGACTCGCGATCTGATAGACGTTGCCGAACGGGTCGCGCACCATGGCTCGGCGGTCACCATACGGCGTGTCGAGCGGTGCCTCCACGGTGACTGCACCCGCGGTCAGCGCCCGCTGATATGTGGCGGCGACGTCATTGACATAGACGTACAGAAAGGCTGGAAACACCTCGCGTTCGCCAGATGCCGACACCATGACCAGCGAGTCGCCGATACGGACTTCGGTCGGTCGATTCGACTCGACGTCGCCGACCGCTTCGAATACCGTCCGCAGGAACTCGACCGCGGCAAGTTGGTCATCGACCACCATGCGTGGTGTCACTGAATGAAACCCTGGCGGAAGAGCAGAAGCCTTGGCCATACAAAGAGTCTCGCATGCGACCGTGAGCCAGGGCGCAAGGTCAGCAGAACACTTTCCCGGACGGAGGAGCCGACCGAACGATCCCTGCGGAGTACCTGATCCCGGCCATCAATCAACTGCCGGACCTCCTTCACTGGGACACCGGCGTCTCGCCGGATGGCTCGACTCTGCAGATCAGCGTCTGGGATTCCGAGGAACATCCGAAGCAGATGGATGAGCTGAAGGAAATGGCCGTCGTCGCATGCGGCGAGATGGAGGCGATCGGCGGCAAGTTCGAACGCCCGATCATCAACTACCCGATGACCTGGACCATCTGATCCGACACGGGGCAACCCGGATTCACTACGCCGCCCGTCCCGGCGGGGTCCGGCCGAGACATTCTCGGCCAGGCCGGGTCTCGTCGTGGCGCGGGCACCAGCGATCTCATCTGGCTGTTCGAGGCTGAGCCTCCGGCTTCGGGTCGACCTCTCTGATCACACTGCCACCGAACCGCTTTGGCTTCGGACCAAACCAGAAATCATCGTCGGCAATCCGTCACCGCATCACTGAACGATCAAGGCGTGCTCTATCGGGGATCATCAGCGCCCCCTTCCGGCTACAACCCGTTCTAGCCTGGTCAGGATTGCCGTTGACTGCACCGCTCCCGCCATTGATCGTGGCGGAATTCCATTGGGAGACAAGATGTCTCGCATGGTGACGGTTGTGCGGGCAACCCGACGACGGATTGGGACATCGAATGAAATTCCGCAGCATCACCGTGGCTGCCGTACTGGTTGCCGGCGCACTGACCGCCGACCTGGGGACCGTGCATGCCGAGCCCGCCGCCCCGGCCGATCCGGGGATCAAGTACTCACTCAAAGTGGTCGACAAGACGGTTGTCGCCACGCTGCGGGGCGCGAGATTCGCGCTGAGCGAGCAGGACGGCACGACGTCCGACGCTCCGAAGACCCCGGTGGCCAACATCAAGGACGATAGCGGTGCGACGGTACTGTCGATGCCGCTCGACTACCGAATCGGGGACGTTCGGGTTCCGGTCAAAGCGGTCACGAAGAACGATGACACCGTTCTAGAGATCACGCCGACAAGGCCGGAAGGAGCGCAGATCTCCAACCAGCAGCTCGCGCTCAAACCAATTGCCTCTCCCACAGAGGACCAGCGTGCGTTGAACGAATTCAGCAGCAAGCTGTCGGTCGCCGGTCAGGTCGGCGCATTGGTCGGCGGGATAATCGGTTTCGTCGTCGGTTGCGTCGCCAGCATCGCGATCGGCTGCATCCCCGGCGGTGTTGCCGGGGCCCCGGCAGGCGGAATCATCGGTGGCCTGGTGGCAGGCGGCCCGACCTTGATCGCCGCCGGCATCGACCTGCTGAACACTTGGCAAGCCGCCCCAGGCACCTCCAAGTGGGCCGATCCCCAACCACAACCCGCCCCGCAGAACTGATCCGCACCTCACCGAACGGCAAACACGCTGCCCGAGAAGCCCTCCGGCAAGCGCAGCCACAACATCCTGGACTGCCGAGTCTCGGGCGACCGGTGCCATCCCGCACAATCCGCTGTAGAACAGTAATTTCACGCCAATTCCTCAGCTGTAGTGCACGTTTAGAACGGTTGGGTTGGCCGTTCATGCCCGCCTGGCAGCCCGCTCTCCTGCCGCTGATCGCGCGGACGCAACCACCAGCCAGCCCGGGACCTGGAAGTTCAACTGGGACTGCCGATTGGGCATCTGAAGGCACGACATCGGCCGAGCCGCGCTCGCGCACGGCGAAATGAGCACGGATGCAAAGAAAGTCGGAAACAAGTGGAGTGAGCACACTCTCGAGCCGCTGGTCGCGCTGATCGGACCGCCGCACGGCAGTTCAGAAGATCATCGGACCGAAATCATCTCGACCGCCATACACATTGAACTGCCGATGGTCGGGCTGTAGGCGAGGTGTGTCAGCGGAAGTACTCGAAGGCATCCTCACCCGGTCGCCAACACATCCACGCCCTATCGACAAACCCAGACAGGGTAGCGATCTCAGGGCCGACGAGTTCGCCGTCGGTGGGGCGCAGTGTGATCGCGCCGCTCCGAAATTCCACTCGCAGCCCAGCTTCGAACGCTTCGGCCGTCGCGACGACCTGCCCGGCGATAAACGCGCGTAAACGCGTCTCCATATCCGACCTGCCCCTCTCGAAGTTGGGCAGCTTCTGTGTGGACCACGGGGAAGACATCGCATGTGGCCCCCTTCGCCATCTACGTCTCCTAGGTTGACGTTGTCAACCTAGGAGACGTAGGGTTGTCACTGTCAACATGGTTGTCACTGTCAACCAGGAGGTAAGCGTGTCCACAATCTTGATCACTGGCGGACATTCAGGCATCGGTCTCGCCGCAGTGCGTGAGCTCGCCGCGAAGGGCAACGACATCGTTTTGGCCGGGCGCGGCGAGCAACGGATGCAGCCGACCGCGGACGAGCTGCGCACGCAGTACGGGGTGTCGGTGACGATGCTGGATCTCGATACGTCGTCGCTCGCGTCGGTCCGGAATGCCGTTGCGCAGTTCCACAAGTTGCGCGAGGCCGGCGAGATCGAGGCGCTCGACGCGATCGTATGCAACGCCGGCGGCCGTTTCGACGGGGAGGTTTCCTACAGTCCCGACGGATACGAGACGACGTTCGCGACGAACTGCCTCGGGCATTTCCTTCTTGTCGAGCTGCTGCTTCCAAGCCTCGTCGAGGGGGGCCGGGTCATCTACACCGCGAGCGGCACTCACGATTCGGAGTCGATCGACGGCAAGTTGGTCGGGGCTGCCGTCGAGCCCGACGCGATGGCGCTGGCGAATGACGGGAAGAACGGCGTCAAGGCGCTGAGTACGGGAAAGCGCTACTCGACCTCGAAGCTGAGCACGGTGATGTACTGCTACGAGCTGGACCGCCGGCTGCGCAGGTCTGGAAGCTCGGTGGTCTCGATCGCCTTCGACCCGGGTGCCGTGTCCGGGACCGGGTTCGGGCGGGGGATGCCGAAGCCGATTCGGTGGCTCTCGGGCACATTCCTGATGAAGTGGATGATCAGGCTCATCGGTGTCACCACATCGGATCAGGAATTCTCGGGCGCGTCCCTGGCGGCGCTCGTGACCGATCCGGACTACCTGGACCGCTCCGGCGAATACTTCCAGGCAAATAGGGGCAAACTCTCCGCGGTACGAACGGCCCAACTGTCCTACGACAAGCGACGTGCGCGAAAGCTGTGGGAGGACTCGAAGCAGCTTGTCCACCTGACCACGGCGGAGGAACCCGCATGCCTGCGATGAACACTGCCGAACGACTCGTCTCCGCCGCGGCGGAACTGCTCGACTCCGGTGGCGAGGCCGCGGTTACCCTCCGCTCGGTCGCTGCTGCGGTCGGTGTCTCCCACAATGCGCCCTACAAGCACTTCGCCAGCCGCCTCGCGCTGCTCGCGGAGGTCGCCGCAGCCGATTTGACGGCCATCACAGACGTCTGGGAGCGGATCCGGGCGGCGCCCGAGGAACCGACAGCGCGTCTGATCGGCGCACTCGACGTCGTCATTCGCTTCAGCCAGGACCATCCGGCGCGGTATCGCCTGCTGTTCGGCACCCCCGACATAGCCACGTTCGGCGGTCCCCTGACAGACATCGGCGACAGGGCCACGCGCGAATTCGATGCCATCGTCGAAGAGTGTCAGACGGCCGGCGCTCTCCCCGCCTCCCCTGGGAAGAGGCTCGCGATCATCCTGTTCGCGGCCTTGCATGGCCTGGTCACTGCCGACAGCGACCGACTCCGGTCCGAGGCGGGCTGGGCCGACATCCGGTCGGGCATGGAGTTTTTGATCGGCCTTCTGGGGGCACCGACAAAACACCTAACCGGCGACGTTCTGGCCGAAGGCGCTTTCAATTCCTGAGCTCGGACCATCCGGAACCTGCAAAGCCGTGGAATACGTGGACAAAGCGGCGGGCTGTCTGGAACCTAGTGCGTCTGGTTCGCGGCTGTCGATTCCTGGAAGTCGACGAGTGCCTCTCCGTGCACCTGCGCCCACTCCGTCAGCATCGCTATCGGTTCCTGGAGCGTCCGGCCGAGCGCGGTCAGGCTGTATTCCACCCGTGGGGGCGCTTCCGCGTATTGCTGTCGATCGATGAGGCCGTTGCTCTGCAGGCGGCGGAGGGTCTGGGTCAGCACCTTTCGGGAGATCCCGCCGGACAGGGCGACCAGTTCGCTGTGCCGCTTGGGACCGTCTTGAAGCGCGTACAGGGTGACTACCGACCACTTGTTCGCAATGACTTCGATTGCTGTGCGCGCAGGACAGTCGGACATGAACATGATTCCTGCAGGGGCACTCACGATCCGAAGGTTACCAAAGGGTACCTATCGGATTCCTAGCGTTGCCATCATGCACATCGCAGCCCTGACCCTGTCCGTCCTGCTCGCTGTGGCGATGCTCCAGTCCGGAGTGATGAAGTTCGTTCGCCCAACGTGGATCCGCGAATTCGCCGAAGCGATCCACCTCACCACGTCCCAGCTCACCGCACTCGGGAGCCTGCAGATCGCCGCGACAGTCGGTCTCATCTGGGGCATCTGGTTCCCGCCCTTCGCGATCGCCGCCGCGATCGGGCTGGTGCTCTACTTCGGCGGCGCGATCGTCGCCCACATCCGCAGCGGCGACCGGAACATGCTGGGAGCCACGGTCTTCCTCGCGTTCTCGATCGCGACATCAGTCGTGCTCGTTCTCGATGTTCGCCCCGCCTGAGCTTGCGGCGACATACCACCCACGCCCAGAACGTCTTTCTATGCCGCTGACCGCCCTGACCGAACCGGCCAGGGCGGCAGCTCGGAAGATCGAGGGGCAGCGGGCATCTCGGGCGACTGACCGACCGCCGGCAGTGCGCGGTACTGCCGATTTCAGGGCGTCCACAGCGGTGTGCACGAACTCCGCGGCACCGATGACTTTTCGGTGAATGCGTCGTCGATACCTCTGGATATACCGACAGACAGGAGTCCAGGCATGACGAGACCGTTTCGAGATGGCATGACGTCGGTGCGGGCGAATGGTGTGGATCTCGGCGTCGAGAGCTTCGGCCGCGAGGATGATCCGCTGGTCCTGCTGGTCGGCGGTACAACGATGTTGTCGTGGCCTGACGCGCTGTGCGAGCGGCTCGCGTCGGGCGGGCGGCGCGTGGTCCGCTACGACCTGCGCGACTCCGGCGCGTCGACGACCCTCGACCCGGAGAATCCGGACTACGACCTGCGGGATCTCGTCGCCGACGCGGCCGCGCTGGTCGAGGTGCTCGGTGCCGGGACCGCCCATCTCGGTGGAGTCGGCGTCGGTGGGATGGTCGCTCAGGTCGCCGCGCTGGACCACCCGGACGTGTTCTCCGCGCTGACCCTCGTCGGCACTCGGCCGGTGGCGCCGGGCCCGGTGGACGAGGACCTGCCGGAACACGACCACGCAGTCATGGGCGCGCTGTTCTCCCGCCCGCTGCCGGACTGGACCGACCGGGACGCTGTCGCGGCGTTCGCCGCCGCGGGGGCCGAGCCGCTGGGCAACGATCCGGAGCAAGCGCAGGCGACGGCGGCCCGAATCTGGGACCGGACGGGGTCGAGCGATCCCGCGGTGCATCAGGCGAACCAGCTCGGAATGGTGTTCTCCCGGATCGACTGCGCCCCGCGCTGGCGGAGCCGGCTCGGTGAGCTCGACGTGCCCACGCTCGTGGTGCACGGTCGCGCGGATCCGTTCTTCCCGGTCGGCAACGGCGAGGTCCTCGCCGCCGAAATCCCTGGGGCGCGACTGCTCGTCCTCGACGACATGGGCACCGCCCTCCGCTACGCCGCGGCCGACCAGGTCGCTGCCGCCATGCTCGCCCTGTAACCGCCCGGCCGGGAGGGATCCTGACTAGGCGCGCTCTATGCCGCTTCCCACGCTGTTGGAATCGGCCAGCGAGGGCAGGGCCGACAGCGAGACCGGCTGCGGCCCAGGACATCCCCTTCTGCCGAGCTCGCTGCGTTTGCACGGGCGCGTACACGATCTTGGCGGCACCGATGAATATCGGATGGATCCGTCGTCGATACCTCTGGATATACCGACAGCACATGGAGGCACTGGCATGCGGAAGTTGATTCTGGGTTTCTACGTCTCGCTCGACGGTAAAAGCGCTGACGCGGACAACGGAATCCGGCACGTCATGATGAGCATCGACGACCCCGAGCAGGAGCAGTACTTTGTCAACCAGCTGTGGGACGCCGGGGCCTTCCTCATGGGCCGCAACAGCTACGAGATCATGGCCGGATATTGGCCCACCTCCGACCACCCGTCCGCCGAGGCCATGAACGAAATTCCCAAGGTCGTGTTCTCCCGCACCCTGAAATCCGCTGACGACTGGCCCGAGACCCGGATCGCCGGCGGTGACACGACCGAGGAGATCGCCAAGCTCAAGGCCGAGCCCGGCAAGGACCTGGTCGCCGTCGGCGGCACCGAGTTCATGCACTCCCTGATCAAGCTCGGCGTGGTCGACGAGTACCGGCTGTGGGTGCTGCCCGCCGCCACGGGCAAGGGCGCGCCACTGTTCCCCGAGCTGGATCAGCCCGTGAACTTGCGCCTGGTGAAAAGCACGGTCTTCCCGTCCGGAATCCTCGAACTGGTGTATGCGCCAGCCGACAAGTAGGACTGAGCAAGTGAGCCACAGTCACGGTCGCACCGGGAGCAGGCGCCTGCCCGCCCCGGTCCCGTTCAGTTCTCGGGCGAAGTCGCGCCGGCCTGGACAGGGCGACGGCAGTCACGGCCACGAGCGTGGTTAGGACGACTTCTCGGCGGCCCACGCGGTACAGGCCGCCCGGATCGCACGCTGACCGAACCGACCAGCGCCGCACCTCGGAAGATCAACGGGCCGCGGACATTCGGGGCGGATGACCATGTGCAGCAAAGTACTCCGTACCAACGACACCCAGACCGCATCTGCGGCACAAGCTTCAGGCCATCGGCAGACGGCCCATACCGCATACCGCGCTGATCGAGCCGGTAAGCGCGGGTGCGTGGAAGATCGACTGGCAGGGTGTTCGCCCGCTGGTCGACGGAGCGCGGGTGGTCGAATCGCAGCCGGCTTACGTCCCCATTTCGCTGACACGGTGTTACGTTCGCGGGCGCATCATCCGATAGCCAGGTACAGCAACGTCATTCGCGGTGCTGACGGTACATGCGATCCGAATCACGTTGTGGTGGTTGCGATCAGATGTGGAGGGACCGATGACAGCCCTGAAGACCATCACCGCAGCGCTGCTCGCGGTCGGCACACTGGCACTGGCGGGATGTGGGCCCGACAACACCGGTGCCTCCCCGTCGACTGTCACCGGGCCTGAAACCGCAACTGCCACCGCATCCGACGGCGGCACACCTGCCCCGGGCACCACCACTTCCGCAGCCACCGGCGGTACGCCGACCGGCCCCGCGCTGTGCCGCACCGCCGATCTGAAGCTGTCCAAGGGCCGGTCCGACGGAGCAGCGGGTAGCGCGTACACCCCGCTCATCTTCACGAACGCCGGAATGCATCCCTGCACCCTGACCGGATTCCCCGGCGTCTCGTTCGCCAACAGCCGCACCGGCGACCCGATAGGAGCCCCTGCCGATCGAGACAAGCCGAAGCCGACGGTCACCCTGGGGATCAACGAGAAGGCCTCCGCCGTACTCCGCATCACCGATGCCGGGAATTACGGCAACAAATGCCAGCAGGTCACTGCCGCCGGCCTGCGGATCTACCCGCCGGACAACACGGAGTCGTTCTTCCTGACCTGGGAGATAGGCGCCTGTACCAACGCCGATGTCCATCTGCTGGAGATCTCGTCGCTCGTACCGGGCGAGACCGGAAAGTGACCTCCGGTTGTAGACGCGACCCACAACCCGCCGGACCGGCCGATCACTCGTTCAGTGGCGGCCGGACCGCGGGACACACCCACGAGTGAAAATTTCGAAACGCCCCTATAGCCGCATACCGCGCTGACCTCATCGGCCGACGCCGGTATCGGACGATCAAATGGTCGACTAGGGACAGAGGGCGTCGTTGAGCACGTCGGTGAAGTTCGGCTCGTCGGCCGGGGAGTCGTTGATGGCGATCGTTACCGCACGGCCCTGCGTGATGGCGCCGGAGATGGTGGTGAAGCCGGCGATGTTGCCGGTGTGGCCGAAATATCTGACACCGCAGGAAAGCTGAATAGCGCCGATGCCGAGGCCGTATTCGGAGGTGCTGTCGGACGACCGGGGCAGCATCGTCAGCATGTCACGCAGTTGCGCGTCGCCGATGATCTTTCCGGCGAGCAGGGCTGTGAAGAAGCGGTTCAGGTCCGTGCCGGTGGAGATCAGTGCGCCCGCCGACCAGGCCACTGACGGCTCGATGGAGGTTACGTCGGTGGGCACGCCACTTACCAGCGTGTAGCCCTGCGGATGTGGGCCGCGGAAGCCGACCTCTCCCGGTCCGGGTAGATAGGTATCGGAGAGTTGGTTCGGGGTCGTGATGCGCTCGGCGAGCACCTCGGAATACGGCCTGCTTGTCACCTTTTCGACCAGCATGCCCGCCACGATGAAGTTGGTATTGGTGTATTTGAACCGCTCTCCCGGCGAGAACTGCGCCGGATGCCGGAGCGCCACGGCGATCTCCTGCGCCGGGGTGAAAGTGCGGCCGTCGGCGGCGGCCCGGACCACATCGAGCTCCGGGTCTTTCGACATTTCGGGAAGTCCGCTGCGGTGTTGCAGGATCTGGCGGACGGTGATGTTTCGCCCGTCCACGCCCTCGCCGTTCAGCAGTCCGGGCAGGTAGGAATCGACGGGTTCGTCGAGCCGCAGCCGCCCATCGGATACCAATTGCATGATGAGGACAGCCGCAAAGGTTTTGGAGATGCTCCCGACCCGCACCTGCTGCGGCGGTGCGACCGGAATCGCTGTTCGGCCGGTCCGGTCTCCGACTCCGGCAGTAAGAGTGATGGTCTGCCCGTTTTCGGTGAGAGTCGCGATCACCCCGGTGGTCCCTGCGTGTACCAGCCGGTCGATATCGTCCTTAATCCGCTCGACTCGCTTGGGCGACAACGCCATCGGGGTAGTGGACACGGGCTGCGGCGCCGAGGTGGTCACACTCGCGCACCCTGTCGCTCCGACCAGCGCCATCACTGTCACCACCCACCCGATCCGCATATTCAGACCGTAGAGACGGCTGCGGCTCCGAACATCCGGACAAACCCTGAGGCCGTCCCTGAAAAATCTACTCGGATATGCGTGCGGGCCTCCGGAATTCGTACTGACTCACTGCTCTTTGGCAATCACGATCGATCGTCTGGGCCGGCTCACTCCCCTGGGATACCGGTGGTGGTTCGTTGCTCCAGAACAGCTGGTCTTCCGGCCACAGCTCTTGGATGTTCTGGGTCTCGATCAGTTCGAGGTGGTGGCGGTGCGACTCGGCGATCCTGCTGGCGCTTTCGGTGCTCGATTGTGTAATGAGCTATCGCCCAGGCGTTTCGAGCTCGTTGGCAGCCATCTCGTCAAGAGAGCCACGTCCGGGATCCCGGTCGTCGGCTGGCCCGCGACCTGTGGGTTCGTGCTGAAAGTTGGGATCGGTAGGAGGCGCGCGTGGCGTCTACTCACCTCATGACATCTTCTCAACCTCCCGCGAACCAACCGCAGTCCGCCGGCTTGGACAAAAAGACCAGCGCGATCCTGTCGTACGCGCTGGGGTGGCTCACCGGAATCATCTTCCTATTTGTGGGAAAGAACGATCCCGATGTGAAATTCCATGCCTCGCAATCGATCGTCTTCTTCGGGGCGGTCTCGGTGGTCAATATTGTTCTGAGCATCGTCGGCTCGCTCCTCGGAGTCCTGGGGATCATCTTCAGCCTCGCCGGACTCGCCGTCGCGGTCTTCGCGGTCGTCGTCTGGATCATGGCCATGGTCCAGGCGAACAACACCGGCGGTGTCCGCGCGGAGCTTCCCATTGTCGGAAAATTCACTGCCCCGTATGCCGATCAGTTGGCCAGCTCGGTCAAGTAGCGGCGTATTCGAAGTCCCCAGCTGGATTTCGTAATCGATGATGCTGTCGGCACCCCTGCACGGCGGCCAGAGACGACAGTCCGACGATCAACGGCCCGAGGCTATCTCGGGCCGTTAACGTCCGTGCGGAACGTCCGGAACTGCCTGCTGTGATTCACCTGTCGGATGTGGGTCTGGGCATCGCGGGCATCAATCGTGGCGCTGGTGGCAGCGATACAGACGTGGGTGAAGTTCGGAACGCTTGGATCATGAGCGTGGCGAAGCGGCGGGAGGCCGCGATTCGTGCTGCCGGTGTGCTGGCGTGGATGCCGTTGTTGGCCATGATCATGAGGACGAGGTCGTCCAGGACGATGTCGGGGCGTAGGCGGCCGGTGTCCTTGGCGCGGCGGATCAGTTCGGCGGCGCCGGTGAGCGCGGCTGTGCGGATCGCGGTGAAGTCCATCGCGTGCGGGTAGGTGGACATGAAGGCTGCGGTGAAGCCGTGGTCGCGTGCTTGCAGCTCACAGAGTTTCTCGAGGGTGAGGCAGAAGCCGTGCCAGGGATCGGGGTCGGCGAGCCCTTCGTCCACGAGGGTCCGGCAGGCGAGCATCTGATCGGTGAACGCCTCGGCGACCAGCATCTGTTTGGTCGGGAAATGGCGGTAGAGGGTGGCGGGGCCGACCTCGGCGCGGCGGGCGATGGTCCGCATCGGCACCTCCAGACCGTCAGTGATGAATACCGCGCGAGCCGCGTCGAGGATGCGTTCGCGGTTGTCGCGGGCGTCGGAGCGCAGGGTGTGAGGCAAACGAGCGGTCACCACTCTCACTTTAGCTAAACGGACAGGGGCGTCCGTTACGGTCCGTTGGTCTGTCCCGATCGAACAGAGCACGGAGAAACCAATGCATGCAGTGATGGTCCCAGCGTTCGGAGGTCCCGAAGTCCTCGCGGTGGTCGAGCTCCCTGACCCGAATCCGGCCGCCGGACAGGTGTCGATCGCGACCGAGGCGATCGGCGTCGGCGGTCTCGACGCCCTGATCCGAAGTGGCGCGCTGGCCGCCCACGGAGCCACGCCCGGTCGCATCCCTGGCCAAGAGGTCGCGGGCACCGTGACCGAGGTCGGCGAGGGTGTCGACACCGCGTGGATCGGTCAGCGCGTGTGGGCGTTCACCGGTGAGGAGGGCGGCTACACCGAGCGCGCCGTCGCCTCGGCCGAGATGCTCGTCCCCCTCCCGGAGACCGTGTCGGCTGTCGAGGCGGTGACACTCGGCACTTCGGCAACGGTGGCCCACTTCGCTTTGCGCCATGCGCATTTCGCGCGCGGCGAGTCGGTGCTGGTACGTGGCGCGGCCGGCGGCATCGGAGTCATGGCGGTCCAGCTCGCGGCTCGTGGCGGCGCCGGTGCGGTCGCGGTCACGACCTCATCGGCCGAGCGCGGCGAGCGCCTGCGCAAGCTCGGCGCGACCCACGTACTCGACCGCGCCGGCCAGGGTGCGGAGGACGCTCCCGCAGGCTACGACGTCATCATCGACATCGTCGCCGGCGCGGATCTGCCATCGTTCTTCGCCAGGCTCGAGCCGAACGGTCGGATGGTGGCCGTCGGCGTGATGGCGGGCATGCCACCGGCGGACTTCGGCGCGGAGATGGTCGCGGCATTCAAGAAGTCGCTGTCGTTCGCGACCTTCAGCGCCGACACCGTGCCCGCACCCGACCGACGCGCCGCGACCGCCGAACTGTTCGCCGCCGCGGCGCGCGGCGAGCTGGAAGCGGTTGTGCACGAGACGCTTTCCCTGGAACAAGCTGTGCTGGCGCACCAGAAAATGGAAGCTGGCGAGGTGTTCGGGAGAATCGTGCTCACACCATCGGCGAGATAGGCGACACCGCCTCTCACCGCAATATCAACGCACACACATGCCGCATCCCTGTTCAGCGTCATGCGCTCAAGGTGGGTCAGGCGTGGCACAACTTGTGGCATTCGCCGACCGCCTCCTACAGGTGTTGGATTGCCGCAGCCGTTGTATCGTTCTTTGCTGGTGCGGGATTCGCACGCGGTCGGGGGGTCGATCACGAAGATGATGTCGAAGGGCTGTCGAAAATATGAGAATCGCCGCGAAGTTCACGACCGCGCTTATCGGTGCGGGCACGGTCGCAATGATGGCGGCGGGGCCCGCTGTCGCCGCGCCGGACACCGGTTCCGGGTCGGCGGTCATCCCTGCGGGCAACACGATCGAACCGCCCATCGACTGCACTCCGGACTCCGCGCACCCCAGGCCGGTCGTGGTGTTGCCGGGCGGGGACGGAACCACTGCCGATACCGCGGCGCAATGGAATACCATGCTGACCACCTTGCGCGGGGCCGGGTACTGCGCGTTCTTGTTCCAGGGCGGGATCATCAACGGCAACCGCTGGACCGGCGATATTCCCAGCGCCGCACAGCAAGTCGCGGACTTTGTGGCCGAGGTACGTCAGACCACCGGCGCCGATCAGGTCGACATCGTCGCGCATTCGGCCGGAACGATTGTCAGCAACTACTTCCTCAAAGTCCTCGGCGGCGCCTCCTCTGTCGCGCGTGCGGTGTTTCTCACTCCGGAAATCCGGGGCTGTGACGGTTCCGGATTCCTTGGCGCATACGGCATCAAGAACCCACCCATCAGCCCGGCCCAGGTGGCCTCCGGCCTGCCGTTTCTGGGCACCGTCCTCGCGGTCATCGCCCCCGACAAGGCCAACCTCGTCCAGATGATGCCCTCCTCGCCGGTTTACCAGGCCGTCTTCAATGGCCAGGTCGCTCAGCCCGGCGTCCGTTACTCGGTGCTGTCGACCCGCAACGACGAACTCGCGACACCGGCCACGGTTTGCACGAATCTCACCGAACCGGGCGTGAACATGAACTTCTACGAGGACCTGTTCCCAGGCGCCGCCCCAGTCGGGCACTCCAGCCTGCGATCAAGCCCCGACACCGCGAATTGGGTAGCCCAGCAACTCCAGGCCTGAAACCGTCTGGCACCTACCAGAACCAGGGCGAGGACGGTGGGCACGAGTTGGATCCGCGTCGAGACGGTAAACACCGACGATATCCGAACATCGTGCACGCCGCGCTAACCGGACCGGCCAGCGTAGGCGGCGGAAGATCTCAACCGGCCATGCCCATCTGACGTCGGCCGAACGTCCGCAACGGCCGATTATGTGATGTGTGGTTGATTCGGCGCGCATGGTTGCGGTGGGTCGGTGTTGGTGCGCACGAATTCCGCGGCTCGGTGTTGCGCGGCGCAATCGCGCAACACCGAACCTCGGAATAGATCATCTAGCGTTGCAGGAACTCGAGGGTGATGCGTTCGAACGCGTCCTTCGCCTCGAGCATGATCCAGTGCCCACAATTCGGGAACACGTGCAGTTCGGCGTTCGGGATGCTGCGCATCGGCAGCAAGGCCATATCGAGTGGAGTCTGGCGATCATCGCGTCCCCAGGCGAGCAGGGTCGGGCACACGACCTTGTGCATCATCGCCCAGTACGGTGGCGTCTCAGTGTCGGCCAGCGCTCGCCGACGCGCCTCGAAAGCCGCTGCGCCGTACATGGATTTGATCGATGCCAGCGCATCCGGATCCAGCGCGGTCTGCCAGCGCTCCTCGATCAACTCTTCGGTGACGAGCTCCGGACTGTAGGACATGCACCGTATCCAGCGGATCAGGTTCTCCCGCGTCGGCTGCTCCGTGAAATCCTGCAGGATCTGCGACCCTTCGCTGAGGGGCTGGGTGAACAGGTTCGGCCCCACCCCGCCGATGCAGACGAGCTTGTCGACGCGGCCCGGGTGGCGGATCGCCAGGTTCAGCCCGACCACCGCGCCCAGCGAATTCCCGATGACGGCGGCGGATTCGATACCCAGTGCGTCCATGAAGCGGAGCACCGAATCCATCGCGGTCCACACCGGATTGCCCGGAACCGGGTCACTGACGCCGAATCCGGGGAACTCCAGAACGTAGCAGTGATACTGCTGTGCGAACGCTGCCAGGCTGCCGCGGTAGTTCCGCCAGCCGGTCACGCCGATCCCGGAACCGTGCAGCATCAACAGCGGCGGCCCGTCGCCGGCCTCGTGGTAGCGCAGAACGCCCGTGTCCGTGGCCACTTCACGTTTCGTGGTTTCAAAGGCTGTATCCATGACCTCGAAACTAGAACGTGTTCCTAAGATCAACATGTGCAATCAATAAGGGATACAAAGGATTTCGTTGTACCAATCCACCGAAGCGTCTCCCCGGTTGGCGCTGCTCACAAGCAGCAGCAGCGCAAGGCCCGACTCGGTCGGGCGCTCTTGATCTCCACGGCAGGCACAACATCGACCATCTGAAGGCTCCCCTCACAGCAGCAGCACCAGAACATCCGAAAATGCCTGCTACTCGCGCTGACCGAACCAGCCGGCGCGGGGCGCCGGCGGTCGGAACCCGGTGCGGCGCGGAACGTCCGCAACGAGCCGATTTCCGGATGTTCAGATGTCGCCCACGGCAGACCCGGCCCCAGTTGAGAATGTTGGGACTGGGCCTGATCATCCAGTCCGACAACCATATTCAGCCTCACACGAATCCGGCACAGAGTGCGGTCGACAACGGCTACGCTCCGCGAGATGGTCCCGCTTTCACACGCCGCGGCCTTCGCCTTCGCCGCCTCGATCCTCATCGTCATTCCAGGCCCGAACGTGCTGTTCGCCATCGGCCGAGCGCTGACTCTGGGGCATCGGTCCGCGGTCCTCTCGGTCGCGGGTGGCGTCACTGGATCGTTCGTACCGCTGGTCGCAGTGTCGTTCGGCCTGGGCGCGGTGTTGATGGCCTCAGCAATGTTGTTTCTGATCATGAAAGTTGTTGGGGCCGCCTATCTGATTTACTTGGGCGTCTCGACGATCCGGCAGCGGAAGAAGCTGGCGGCAGCCTTGCAGTCGAAGGTCCCGAGCATCGGTGGCAGTCGTGTGTTCAGGCAGGGATTCATCGTCGGTGCTACCAACCCCAAGACGATCGTGTTCTTCGGTGCCGTCCTTCCGCAGTTTGCGGTACCGAGCCGGGGGGCTCTGCCCGCACAGTTGCTGATTCTGGGTGTCATATTCCTTGCTATCCAGGCGCTTTCGGACGGATGTTGGGCACTGTTGGCAGCAACGGCGCGGTCATGGTTCGCGCGTTCTCCACGTCGCCTCGAAACTGTCAGCAGCACCGGCGGGCTGATGATCATCGGAGTCGGCGCCGGTATGGCGCTGACCGGTCCCAACTGACGGAAGCCAAGGGATCTGGGCTGCTGCTGAGCGAGAGCCGAGCATCCGCTGGCTGCATACCGCGCTGACCGAACCGGCCGGCGCGGGGCGTCGGAAGCTCAACCGGCCGTGCCGATCCGAGGCCGGTGGAACCTCCGCAACCACCGAATGCCGGATGGAGTGTTGTACCCGGGGATGGCCTCATGGGGGGCTTTGCGGATGCGTGGTCAGGCAGGTTGGTCGGCGGCGAGGAAGGGGGTTATGAGGTTGAGCAGTTCTTGCGGACGGTCCAGCGGGATGATGTGGCCACAATCCGGAATGACGTGTCCTGCAAGGGTATCGGCGATAGGGCGAAGTTGCTGCTCGAGTGCGTCGCCGACCGGGTGGGCACCGATCGCCAGGGTGGGTGTGGTGAGTCGGTCGGCTGCCACGGCGTGATCGATCTGTCGTGCGCTGGTCGGCAGTGCCCGGTAGTAGGAGAAGGCGCAACGTAGGGCGTCTTCACCGGTGTAGGCATCGACGAACGCGTCGCGGATATCGGCCCGCACACCTCGGCCACGGGTGCCGGTGGTGAGAAACCATTCGACATACTGTGCCTCGTGGCCGGGCAGAACCGTTTCGGCGAGACCGGGGACGGCGTGAAAGCCGAACCACCACGGCGGACCCGCGGTGAGGAAGTCCTCGGCGCCGGGGAGCGTGCCCAGCAAGGCTTCCATGACCACCAGCCGTCGTACCCGGTCGGAGTGGCGCAGGGCGAGCAGGACCGCGACCGGGGTGCCGGCATCGATCGCGACCACGGCCGCGGTGGGTTCGCCGAGGGCATCGAGGATCCCGGCCGTATCGGCGGCCAGCGTACCGGCGTCGTAGCCGTCCGATGCACGGCTGGTGGCGCCGAACCCACGCAGGTCCGGGGCGATGATCCGGTAGTGCTCGGACAGCGGGCCGATGATCTCGCTCCAGAGTCGCCAGGTGTGGGGAAAGCCGTGCAGCAGAACGACTGCGGGGCCGGAGCCGGCGATGGCGACGTTGGCGCGGATGCCGTTGGTCTCGATCCGGCGCAGCTCGATAGGGGCGGTTTGCAGTGGTGGCGTGTGGGTCATGGGACCTCCTTGCGGTTACCATTGGTTACCAGGAAACGATAGGTAACCTCAGTTAGGCTGCCAAGAAGGCACTTCGGCTACAGGTGGTGAGGTCCAGGTGACTACTCGATCAGCGCACGCGAAGACGCCGGTTCGCGGTGATCTGTTCGATTCCCAATGCCCGACACGGCAATTACTGGACCGCATCGGCACCAAATGGACGTCGATGGTGGTCAAGGTCCTCGCGCAGGCCGCCCCGGGTGAGGTGCGCTTCGCCGAGCTGCGGCGGCGAATGCCCGGTGTATCCCAGAAGATGCTGTCGGTGACCCTGCACAACCTGGCCCGCGACGGTCTGGTCACCCGTCGAGTGGAGCCGACAGTGCCACCACGCGTGCACTACCGGCTCACCGAACTTGGCTTGTCCCTGGAGATCCCCTTGGCGGCTTTGCGCACCTGGGCCGAGGACCATATGGCCGAGATCGATTACGCCAACACCGTCAACGACGCACAAGCCGACCCAACCGCCAGCGAATAGCTTCCCAACACACGCTCATGCCGCTGATCGTGCTGGTCGAGTCGCGCTGGTCGCAGGTGGGCAGGCACCGCTTCACCGTTCAGTGGAGGCCCGGCCTTTTCACGAAGTCCGCTGTGCAGCAGGCCGGTTCGGGATCGAATGGGCTTGCGGCCTTGCGGTGGTTCGGTTTCGTGGCCGCGCTGGCGCCGGATACCTGTCCCGAGAAAAGTCGAGACACTAGTTGGCGGATGGAAACTAGTTGATTATGCTGCGATAGTGAGCGACGCATTGGCACCACAGGACGCACTCGACATCGCCTCGGCCACCACTCGTCGAGCGCGCAGCGCGCCGGCCCGGCCCCGCTGGGTGCCAACGGCGGGGGCGCTGCTGTGTTTCTGCTCGTTCTTCCTGATCGGCGACGCGGTCGCCATGCCCATCGATCGCGCGATCACCGTTCGTGGGGTTGCCGGAATCGTTGTGACGGTTGCATTCGGTGCCTTCGTGGCGTGGGTGCTTCGAGAATGGCGCAACGGTGGTGTCGTTCCCCGGTCTCTGGCCGAGCAACCGGTGCAGCGATGGAAGCGAGTGGCTTTGGGCTGGCTTCCGCCATTTGTCGGCGTCACCCTGCTCGGTGCCATGCCCGGATGGATGACTATCGCGTCCGCTGTGATCATGGGCGCATGGATGTGGTTCCAGCTGACCCAACCACGGGCCGCGTCGTGACGGAGCTGAGCGAGCTGCTGGGTTCGCTGCCGCGCCTGAAAGTGGTTGCGTTTCTGGACGGATGCCGCGAGGCCGAGTTCGGCATGATCACCGACCTGTGCGAGATGAACAAGTCCACGTTGTCGAAGGCGATGACCGTCCTCGAGGCCGCCGGATATATCACGATCACGAAGGGATATGTCGGGCGGCGGCCCAAGACATGGCTCGCATTGACCGACCGCGGCCGCACGGCCTATCACGAACACTTGAACGCCCTCACCGCACTCGCACAACAGGCACGGAAGGCGGCGGGCGAGCCGGACTCACCGTCTGGTAGATCCTGATCGCGCTGGGAAAGAAGTGTAGCTGTGGGCTGATGGCGGGATGTCGCACCAGTGGTCTTCCGCCGAATAGCCAGGGACACATCCAGGCCCGCGGCGATTCGAAGCCTGATCTGCCGAACGCACTATTCTGCCGCTGGTCGCGCTGACCGAATCGGTCAGCGCGGCACCGCGGAAGATCAACCGGCCGTTGCCGAACCGAGGCCGGCCAGTGTCTACACATGCCGAGTTCCGTTCGACCGGTGCAATCCCGCACAATCCGCTGTAGAACAGCGATTTCGCGCCAATTCCTCAGCTGTAGTGCATGTTTAGAACGGTTGGGCTGGCCGTCCATGCCCGCATGGCAGCGCACGCTCCTGCCGCGTGGCGCGCGGCTCGGATCGGCCACGCGGCGACCTCGAAGATCAACGGGCAGAGACCATCTCGGGTAACGCACGGCCGTCGGCACTGCACCGTAATGCCGAATTGCGTGCATTCCGAACGATTCATCCGGTCGCGGAGTCACCGAAAAACCTGTTGGCGGACTACAGCGACCACTGCTAGCTTTCCGGAGACCGTGCAAGAGGCCGAGGAGGTGGTACCCGTGAACGCAGTATCGACATGGGTGCTCCCCTCAGGGGTCACGGTCGGGCGATAGGTCGTCCGGGAGCGCCGTTCAGCAGCACTCCCGAAAGAAGACACGACCATGCACTTCACTTCCGAAAAGCACCTCGATGACGACAGCATCCTCGAGCGTGAATTCACCCTCGGCGAGATCCCCGGCATCCTGTGGACGCCCGCGTCCGTATCCGCACCGGTCCCGCTGATCCTGCTCGGCCCCCCTCCCCTCGGGCTGCGCAAGGCATACCCGCGACTGCTGGCCCGGGCCCGGCACGCCGGGGCGGAAGGCTACGCCGCGGCTGCCATCGAGCTCCCCGGCAGCGGCGAGCGGCCCCGTTCCGCTGCCACCGATCAGGCCCGCGCCGATCTACAGCGGGCGCTGCAGGCCGGCGAGCCGGTCACCGACGACATCGTCGACCGGCTCATTCTCCCGCTGGTCGACCAGGCTGTCCCGGAATGGCAGGCCACCCTGGACGCCCTTCTCGCACTGCCCGAGATCGGCGGCCCGGTCGGGTATGCAGGCGGGGTGATCTCGATCGGCACCCGGCTGGCAGCGGTCGAGCCGCGCATCTCGGCCGCCGTTCTATTCGCCGGGAGCTTCGTGCCCCGCACCATCATCGAGGAGGCCCGGCAGGTCACCATCCCGCTGCACGTCCTGCTGCAATGGGACGACGAAGGACACCACCGGCAGATGGCGCTGGACCTGTTCGACGCCTTCGGCTCCAAGGAGAAGACGCTGAACGCCAACATGGGCGGGCACCTCGGCGTCCCGCAGCACGCGGGGGAAGAGGGGAACGGGTTCTTCGCCCGACACCTGAAGTAGGGCCAGCCCGTCAGGCCGCCAGACGCTAGGAGCAGTCGGCCAGGACGCCGCTATCGAGGACAGGTCTCGGCCCTTCCTCGATAGCGGTGGCCGCAGTCAATGCACGGTCATGCCGCTGATCGCGCTGGGTGTCTGGCTGGTTGCCGGCGTCTCGCATCCTGGCGTTTCGGTAGGCGCCTGGCTGGGGGTGTCGGGGACGCTTGTTACATCGTCGCGACAGCGACCGTATTGATGTACGGCCATCGGCACGGCAGCTACGAATCACTCTCAGCGGTCAATGAGTGAAGTCACTGCGAGAGAGGAGACCTACCGTGCCCAGCTCCAACGATCCGATGGCGGTGGTGCGCCAGTATGTCGACGCTTTCAACAACGGTGACGAGAAGGCGATGGCAGCGGCGTGCGCTGACCCGATGCAGATTCTGGACGGAATGTCGCCACATGTGTGGCAGGGGCCGACAGCCGCAGCGGACTGGTGGCGGGCCGCGCTTGCCGAGGCTGAACACGTCGGGGCTTCCGGCTACCGCATCGATCTCGGTGAGCCGCGGCATGTCGATGTCACCGGCGACTTCGGGTATGTCGTCGTTCCGGCCACCTTCTCGTACACCCTTCAGGGCGAGCAGGTCACGCAAACCGGCGCGGTCTTCACTGCGGCACTGGACAAGGTCGGCACCGACTGGCGCTTAACGGCCTGGGCCTGGGCAAAAGGATGAGAGACACTTGGCGGCTCTACGATGACCGCCTGAGCCCGCACCGCATACCGCGTTGACCGAACCGGCCAGCGCGAGTGCGTGGAAGATCAACTGGCAGGTGCTATCTGAGCCCGCCGACCGAACGTCGTCAGTGCAGGTAATGCCGCATAGTGCGCCGTTCGACGGGCCATCCGGTGGACCGAAGGTCTACGGCGCGTGATCATGTCGGGCTGGTTCGCCCGCGCGGTTGGTGTCCGGGCCTCCGGTACGGGCGGTGTGTCAGGAGGGCGCCGCGATGGTGTCGTTGTCGACCATGGCCGTCGTTATGCGGTGTGGCATTTCGATGCGGAGTTCGCGGCTGGATGTCCCGGCAACCACAGTCGACGAGAACTGTGTCCTCGAACCACGTCACTGCCCGTTGCGCTGCTTGCGCATCCGCTCTCGCTGCGCACGAGTTCGGTCGGTGAGTTCCTCCGGCCGTTCGATTTTCGGCCGCATCCGATGCTGTGCACGAAATCTCACCGCCAACATCGCCACGATTCCAACCGCGAACAGCACCGCTCCTGGCCAGACGAGCCAAGGCTCCGGGGCCCGCGCATTGATCGCGGAGACTGCCGGACGACTCCAAAGCCGTATTCGGGCCGGGATCCATCAGATGCAGGCCGAGGGACTCATTGGTGCACACGTCGACGCCGACGCGATCGCCCATTCACTGGTAGCCGGTATCCACGGCGCAACCTTGCTGCAACTCGCAACAGGAGCCGACTCCCACATCGGCAATGTCATCGACACGGCCGTCGAACAACTCGAGAGCTCGGCGCCTCAGCGCACAGCGGTGCAGCCGACATGATCGCGGTCGAAATGATGTGTGTCTCTGTGGAACGCGGAGGTAGGCGGATCGGACATGGCTGCTCGACGACGGAGGCCCGATTCCATCCGTGAGGATGGGAACCTTTGTTTCCGGCGACGCGTGGCCGCCAAGCCGGAATCGATCTCGGTGCCGCCCAGGCGGTCTCGGTCGACGCCCTGTCACAGGCTGTGCTCGACCAACTCGGTGCTGGTGAGGATCGGCTGATCCGGGTGATCGGAAGTCTGGGAATGCGGCTGCATTCGTATCTCCCGACGCGGACCTTCGAGCTCGCCGTTCAGGACTCGAGCATCGTCCATTGGGCGCGCGTGCTGAAGCGCCATGAATTCGAAGCACGTCGTGCCCCGTCTGATCGGGGCACCAGAACCCGTGGCTGTCTGCGGGACAGCGATCTTGGAACAGTTGCGAGGGCTTTCCATTCCAACAGATGGGTTTCCACACGATGACTACCGTTCGCTCAGCTCTCCGTACCGGCCTGGTGGCCACGGTTGCCGCCGCCGCGATCGCGGCGGGCTCCGCGGTCGCCGCCGCCTCTCCCACGTCGGTCGACGGGGTTCCCCTGGAACTCGCAGCGCCCGCGAACCAGCCAGCCGTCGCGCAGCCGATCTACACACCGGACAGCGGCAGTGCCGTGATCAACCTCCTCAACCTCCTCACCGGCAGTGCTGATCGGCCGTGCAACAGCCCCGCCACCTGCCTCTGATCCGATCTCGCGTAAAGGCCGTCCATCCTCGGTTTCGTTCGATCTGCCCGCAGCGCCCCTGCTTGCCACAGGCGTGGTCTGAGCGGGCCGAGATGGACGGCCTGGCACTCGTGCCACAAGGTGGTCCCAAACTCATTGCGGGCGGCGGGGCTGTCGCGCGCCGATGTCCTCTGGGCGGCTGCCGAGGTTGTTCGTCTGCCGCCGCGGGAGGGTGCCGATGCGCGGCTGTCAGTTGGGTTCGGTGTGGCGGTCGTAGCGGGTGCGGGCTCGATTGTGGGCGTTTCGGAGGAGGGTTCGGATTGGGGCCTCGGTTCGGGGGCCGGGGTTGACGACGGCTAGCCAGGCGGCTGAGGCGTAGACAGGGTGGGGGATCAGGGTGTCGGTGGTGGTCGGGTCGAGGGAGCCTGATTCGCGGGGAGTGTGGCCTGTCCACTCGATGAACTCGGCCCTTGATGTGTTGATGTTCAGACGGAACGTGTTGGGGCGGCCGAGCTGAGAGGTGGCGTCGTCGGGGTAGTCCTTCGTGACGAGGGTGGCGAAGGGCTGGACCGTGGTAGGGGTGACGCCGTCGGGGGCGTAGTAGAAGAAGTAATCGCCCCAGGCGATTTCGGGGGTGCCGTCGCCGGGGGCCGGGTGGAGGGTGAGGACGCCGCCGAGGGATTCGATGTATATGGCCAGGTCTTCGATGGTCATGAGTTACAGCGTTACATTGAAGTGCTTGTGTGGACTTTTCCCTGGATATAGGGAGGTGGGGAGTTGCGAAGTCGCAACTCGGGACGATTGCGGACCGTGGATGTGGCGCGGCTTGCGGGGTGCTCGGTGCAGCAGGTCCGCAACCTGGAGAACGAGGGCGTGCTGCCGCCGGCGATCCGCACGGACGCCGGCTACCGGATGTACGGCGAAGCCCATCTGTGGTCCGTGCGGGCATACCGGAGTCTGGCGGCGGGCGCGGGGCCGGGGGCGGCCAAGCAGATCATGCGGGCCGCGCAGGCCGGAGCCGGCCCCGAGATGCTCGCGTTACTGGATGCAGTGCACGGGCGGCTCGACGGCGAGCGGCGGGAACTCGAAATCGCAAGGGCCGCAGCCAGGTTGATCGCCGAAGAACCCATCACGGATGCGCGGCCCTCGGACGAGATAGGCGTGACCGAGTTGGCGGGGGCACTGGGAGTGCGGGCCTCCACGCTGCGGCACTGGGACGCGATGGGACTGGTTGTGCCGGGACGTGGGGACAGCCGGGGTGCGCGCAGATACGCGCCGGCCGAGGTGCGGGATGCCCGGATCGTGCATCAGTTGCGGGCCGCGGGGTACCGGATTCCGCAGTTGCAGGAGTTGATGCCGCAGTTCCGGGGTGCGCGGCGGTGGGACGCGGTGATGGCCGGGCTGGCCGCGCGGGACAAGAGCATCGAGAACCGGTCCCGGGCACTGTTCGAGGGCACGGCGGCACTCAGCACAGCCATTTCGGCGGCGGGCGATGAGGGAAGATCGACTTCTCTTGAAGGACCGAAGGTTTCGGACTGACAGAAGAATGCGCTTGCGGCGCTACAGTTGCACACCGCGCCGCTCCGCACGACCTACGACCCCGGCTGCCCTGTGCAGCATGGATTTTCGCCGTACCAATAGTTGACCACGTCAGCCGCCGCGATACGAACCCGCGAGCCATCCGGCGACCAGAGCACATCCGAGCCGACGCGTCTACGAAACATGTTGTCAGCGACCAAATTCGGCGTTGGCGACACCCTTGGCGAAGGCGGACCATTCGGCGGGGTTGTAATCGAGGGTGGTGCCGTGGGGGTTGGTCAGCGTCGCACCGCCAGCGGCGGAGAGGGTGACGGACAGGTGTTCACCGATTCGGCCGGAGTTGCCACTCAGCACGAGATCCAGAAAGGCGGGCCAGAGTTCTGGGGCGATCGCGAGCGTCGGTTGATCGTGAGACGGGCCTGTGTACTTGCTGTCGCGGAGCAGTACACGGTCAGCGCCGTGGGCGACCTCGACGCAGGTACCGTCCCCGCCGCTGAAGGTGGACTTGAAGAATTCGGCACTCACGGTTTTCACCTTAGTTCTGGCGGGCAATCTCCTTGATCAGCTCGAGCGAGCGCTGATGGTCGAGTGCGATCGATTGGATCTGCTCGAAGAGGTACTCGAGTGCGGTGACTCGCTTCGGATCATCGACGATCTCGAAGTAGGCAGCGGCTTCGATCCAGCCCAGCGTGGGAAGGCGCGCACTCTTGAAGTCCAACAGGTGAAAGGTCGCGGAGTTGAGACTCGCGATAGCGCCGCCCGCCTCGTACGGAATGACGCGGATGTCGAGAGTGCCCGAATGCCTCTCTGCCATCTCTATCAGGTGCTGCAGTTGCCTGCTACGGATGTCGTCGTTGCCGACCTTGTACATCAGGGCCGCCTGCCCCATCACCACGGATAGCTCGAGCGGATCGGGACCTTCGAGTAGCCGCTGCCGACGGAGCCGCGCGCTGACACGTGGCTCGACCTCGGTTGGCCTACCGGTGGTTACCCGGGCCTTCATGAGAACGCGCGTGTAGTCCTCGATCTGGAGCAGACCGGGTATCACGATGTTCTCGAAGCTGCGGATACTCTGCGCACCGGCCTCCAGTCCGTAGTAGCGCATGAGCTGTTCGTTGAACAGGGCGGAATACTCGGCGAACGGATGGCGCCCCTTCGCAATGTCGCGTAGCGCCAACAACTCTGCTCGTTCGTCGACGTCGAACTCGAGCAGACCCATGAGGTCCTTCAGCTTGTCCTCGGCGAGCGTGCCTCGCCCCCGGGTGAGTGCGGACCAGTACTGCTGGCTGACATCGAGCGCCTTCGCGATCGTGCTTGTCTTCACTCCGCGATCGTCAGCCCGGTTCCTGATGCGCAGCATCAACTCCCAGTTGGCGACCGTTGGAGACGTACCAGTCATCTCGATCCTTCCTGCGAAGAAACCGCCAACACCGTATAGCACCGGCCAGATCCGAAGTGCCGCTTCAAGGCTTGCTGGTTGTAACAACTAGGCGTAACGTGTGATTTGAACAACATTTCACAAGCCGAGGCGGCACATGGACCGCACGGCATCGAAACCCAAGATCCGCAAGCGCATTCAGCGAGGAGCTGGCGTAATGGTTTGGGACATTTGGTTTTTACTTCTGATTACCGCTACGGGAACTGCACTTCTGGCTGTCGCACGGTGGGGATTCGGCGATGCCCGTACGGCTGCACCGGGCCACGCGGCGCTGGTTGCGGGCAGATTTGCCCGCGTGCCGCTACATAACCGCCACCGCGTGCGTGGCAGACACCGCGCGTGGTGACAACGTGCCCTCTTCCCGTCAGACGACCCGGAGTCGATGATGACCAATCCCTATATCGCGCCTGCCGATCCACCCGGGCACGACCGGGCGGCGTCGCTGCGCGCCCATCCGTCCTGGCATGCGCAGCCCTCACCCTGGGCGGTGTTCTCCGATCGAGAGATCGAAGCCCTCTTGCAGGCCCATAGTGAGGCGTGCGAGAAGGCCGGCTGCGCGCTGCGCCGACACCTCGTGCGGTTGCGCGACGAGCGCGAGCACAAGGGGCGGCGACCATGATCAGACTGCCCGATTGGGTGAAAGTAGGTGCGCCCGTGCGGTTCCGGATGACCGGAAGGGACGACGCCGACTGCATCATCACCGGGATCAGTTCGACCGGGCGAGTCACTCTCTGCAATGGCGAGTGCTTCGCCCCGGCCCACCTGACATCCGGAAGTCTCGATGACACACGGTATTTCGAGAAGTTCAACCGCTTGTCGAGAGTGACAAAATCGGTGCGCAAAGCGTGACTCGAGGTGCCGGCGGCCGGACTGAAATCGAAGGCCGTGGCGGTACCCGGGGGCATCACACGCCGATGTGGAGCGCGCTGACAGCGCGCTCCACAGGATCATGGTGCGGGTATTCAGTCGATCTTGACGCTGAGGCCGTAGTCGACGGTGCTGTGGCTGGGCGAGGACACCGTGAGCCGGTAGGAACCGTTGACCGGCAGGGTGACCGAGGTCCACTGGTGCTGGTAGGACAGGGTGCCGGTGGGGCCGGTGATGGTGACCGTCGCGTCCGACCAGTAGGGGGTGGCGTCGACCACCATGACCTGGCCGCCGTGGGCGTCGACCTGGTAGGTGTCGTGGCCGAAGCCGGTCAGGCGGCCGCTGACGTAGCCGTTGTCGGCGCCGTAGGCGAAGTAGATCTGGTGCACGTCGTCCGCGGAGGCGGGGCCGGCGCCGAGGATGGTGGCGGTCGAGGCGGCGGCGAGGACGGTGGCGGCGAGGAATTTCTTTTTCATGCTGCCGAGAGTGGGCGGCGGCACCAATCAGATTCCAACCGAACACTATTGGCGCATATCAACGCCACCGCTCGACGGCCGGCGCTCTCGCGGTAGCGGACTCGCGTGGAGCGAGGACACACCCATCTCGGGGTTGGAGGTCCTCACACCGACCAACTCGCGCCGTTGTTGGAACGTGGAATCCCCCGGCAACCGGGACGAACGGACGCGGCCGCAGCTCTACCTTCGGCATCCAGGTTCGGGCAGTGAAGCCCGGCACCTGCAGGAAGGACATCCAGATGACCACGAGCAAGCGGATGCGCGTGCGCATCGCCGCCGCGATCATGGGCGCGGCCGTGATGGCCGGTACGCACAGCGTGAACGCCCAGGCCGCTACCCAGCCCACGATCCAGGACCTCGTCGACGCCATCAACACCGGCGTGACCACCGCCGGCAAGGCACTCGCGGACACCGGCATCTCCAGTGCGCCGCACTCCACCATCCCGACCGGCAACGGTCCCGAAATGACGGACGCCGTCGCCGCGTTCACCTTCTCACTCGCCAATGAGAACATGGCCCCCGCCGGCGCCAACGACTGGAACTGCAAACCCAGTGCGGCGCACCCCGAGCCGGTGGTGCTGCTGCACGGATCATGGATGAACGCCTATGACGGGTTCGCCTATTTGTCGCCCAAGATCAAGGCGGCCGGATTCTGCGTGTACGCGCTGAACTTCGGCCAGGAGGGTCTGCTGCAGCAGGGTGGTCTGGGCGCGCTGGTGCCGGGCGTCAATGGCATTGCGCCCATGGAGGATTCAGCCAAGGAGGTCGCCACCTTCGTCGACAAGGTGCTCACCTCGACCGGCGCACACCAGGTCGACATCATCGGACACTCCCAGGGCGGCACGGTCGCCGACCAATACCTGAAGTTCGACGGCGGCGCCGGGAAGGTCGACCAGTTGATCACCTTCGGCGCCACCCACCACGGCACCACCCTCGACGGCATCGCCACCCTGGGCCGGCATCTGACGGACATGGGTTTCAACGCACTGGGATTCAGCCAGCTGCTGGTCGGTCAGGGCTTGATCGAGCAGGTGACCGGATCCAGCTTCTACTCGACCCTCGACGCCACCGGCGACACCGTCCCCGGCGTGCACTACACCAGCGTCGCCACCACCCACGACGAGATCTCGACCCCGTACAACGCCACCTTCCTGACCGCCGGCCCCGGCGCGACGGTGAACAATGTGACCCTGCAGGACAACTGCGGTATCGACCTGTCCGACCACCTGTCGATGATGTACTCCCCACGGGCCGCGTCCATCGCCCTGCACGCCCTGGACCCGGCCGGCCATCCGAACCTGGTCTGCACCTTCAATCCGTACGCACTCTGAGCGACCGCCCGGATTCGCCGCGCGGGTGCGCGCCGAACCCGGGCCCGGACCGGCAACGCCCACCGGACGGTCGACAGTCGTCGTCCCGGACGGGTCAGGCCGCGCCGGACTCGAAGGCCGTCATGGTGCCGACGGTCGCATCCGGCTTTTCCCAGGGGGCCGGATCCGGGAAGTAGGTTTCCAGGAATTCCGAGACTGCGCGGACCCGTTCGGCCTCCGGGACCTCCGGGAAACTGCCGTCGTTGAGGCAGAAGAAATCTACGTTGCGGCGTTTGGCCAGGCCGTCGAGCAGGGCCAGGCCCGTGTACATGGTGGTGTCCACATAGCGCATCTTCGCGGCCTCCTGCGGGACCGCGCGGCCCGTGAGCAGGGCGTAGTAGTGGTACAGGGAATTCGTCACCGAGATATCGGTGGCGGCCCGGAAGCGGCTGGCTCGGGTACGCGCGAAATCCTCGGCGAAGACCTGCTCCATCTCCAGGAGCACACTGCGGCGCAAGGGAACCGGCGTGTGCTCGAGGTGGCGGGTGATGACGTGGCCGAAACGCTGGGTCAGCAGGGCGCGGTTGACGCGGGCCGCGTTCTCGAAACCGCTGCGGCGTTCGTTGTTGGCGCCCGGGCCGATTCGGGTGCCCGCTTCGATATAGCGGCTGATGCCCGCGGGAGTGAAGAACATGGACGGGCGCACGGGGCGGGCGAAGAACATGTCGTCGTTGGAGTAGAGGAAGTGCTCCGACAAGCCCTCGATGTGCTGCAGTTGGCATTCGATCGCATGGGAATTGAACACCGGCAGGCCGCTGATATCCGAGAAATGGTCCACCGCACGGACAATGGTGACCTTCGGGTCGTCGGCCAGCCAGTCCGGAATCCGGGAATCGGTGGCGATGAAAATGCGCCGGATCCACGGCGCGTTCTTGTGCACCGAGCGCAGGGCGTAGCGCAGTTCGTCGATCTGGCGGATGCGGGCGTCCGCCTCGTCGCCCTCGCCGACCACCACCTGCGCCATCATTCCGGCACGGCGGGCGCGGAATTCGGGGTCGGTGCCGTCCACCCACGAGAAGACCAGGTCGATGTCGAAGCCGACATCGGTCGGGTTGGGGGTGAACATGCCCGCCAGGGTGGGCCAGCTGGCGTCGTAGAGCAGCACGGTGGCGGGTTCCACGTCGGCGACGTCGAAGACCATGCGGGTCAGGGCATTCGGGCGCGGGCACTCGACGGTGTCGCCGTGGTACTCCCACAGCTCGAGCTCCACGTGATGGGCCGGGTCCAGGTCGCGGCCGAGGCGGAAGACATTGTGCGGCTTCTCGTTGCAGGAGAAGCCCGCGACCATCGCGGCCCCCAGCACCCGTCTCAGGGCCGACCGGTGACCGCTGTCCACGGCCAGTACCAGCCGATGGTCGGTGTCGCGCACCAGCACGAACGGCACATCCGCGGCGGCCAGTTCGCCACGCAGGTAACGCAGATCATCGATGACCGCATCCGATACCACCAGATTCGCCGCGGTCGCGCGCCCCACCATCTCCACCATTTCCGGCTGCTGCCCCGAACCCAGATCCGCCATCACCATCTCCGCTCTCTTCGCGCTGTACACCTCACATCTGCAGCCCCGGACCGGCGCGACCGGACGCCGGGCGGACCCGGTACCGGCAGCGTCGTGAAACCTGTTGGGCAGTCAGAAGAACGGAGCGGACAGGGCGGTGCGAGGTGTATTCCACGGTCGTCGCTGATACGGCCGGAATCCCATTCGCACTCACCTCACTCGTTCACATGGCGCCTGCCGCGCCGGTTGGGAAAAGCTGCTGCGTTCGTCGACACCCGGATGGGCGGACGATATTCACCGGGCAGTCATCGGCCGGTTACTCGCATGACCTCGTTCAGTCGAGGGACTGTAACGAATGATGCAACCGTTATCGCTTCTCGTCAATCTGTTTCCACGCAGGTCCGGCGGTGTTTTCACAGTCGTAACGGACGAACCTCGCGGAACCGGCACGCCGCGGGCCCCGATCGGACGCCAGCGGGCCAGCGCGGCAACGGCATACACTTGCGGCAGCACAGTCCAGCCCGCTGTGCGGAGCCGATGGTGAGGTGACGCGGATGGTAGCCGGAGCGCGGGAACGTCAGGAGCCCTCGACAGTGACGGAACCGGACGACACCGAGACGACAGCACATCCGACCGACCACCCCGAACTGGACGCCCTGCCCGAATGGCCGCAGGACACCATCGCGGTTCTCGTCACCACCGATCCCGCGCCGCACGCCATCCCGGTCTCCTGGCCGGTGCGCGCCGGTGATCGCCGAATCCTGCTCAGCCTCAAGTTCGATCGCGGCTCGCTGACGCGGCTGCGGGAACGTCCTGAGATCGCGCTGCTGATTCTGGGCGGCGGCGATGTGGCGCTGTGCGCCCGCGGCACCGCCAAGGTGATCGCCGATCCCATGCCGGACGCGGACGACTATGTGGCGGTGGAATTGACCGTCGAGGTGATCGACGACCACCGGCAATCAGCATTCTCGGTCGCCACGGGAATTCAGCGCACCGTCCTCGACGACAGCGAACTACGCTATCTGGAGAAACGAGTCGCGACGCTCAAAGCGATGGCGGCCGACCGCAACTGAGTATCGAAGGAGACCGTGTGTCTGTCAGCTTGGCCAAGGGCGGAAACGTTTCGCTGTCCAAACAGGCCCCCAACCTGACCAAGGTCGCGGTGGCGCTGGGCTGGGACGTGCGCACCACCACCGGCGCCGATTACGACCTGGACGCCAGCGCACTGGCCTGCGGATCCAATCAGCGCGTGCTCTCCGACGCGCACTTCATCTTCTACAACAACCTGCGCTCCCCCGAAGGCACCATCGAGCACACCGGCGACAATCTCACCGGGGCGGGCGACGGTGACGACGAGGTGATCAATGTCGATCTGGCCGCCATGCCGCCGACCATCACCAATATCTTCTTCCCGGTCTCCATCCACGAGGCCGACGTCCGCCGCCAGTCCTTCGGCCAGGTCCGCAACGCCTACATCCGCGTGATCGACGCCGTGACCAGTTCCGAACTGGCGCGTTTCGACCTCACCGAAGACGCGTCCACCGAAACCGCCATGGTCTTCGGCGAGCTCTACCGCCACGGCCCCGAGTGGAAGTTCCGCGCCATCGGCCAGGGCTACGCCTCCGGCCTGGCCGGCATCGCCCGCGACTACGGCGTGAACGTTTGATCATCGCCTTCTCCGTGACCCCGCTCGGCGTCGGCGAGAACGTCGGCCGCGCCGTCGCCGAAGCGGTCCGGATCGTCCGCGCCAGCGGCCTCCCCAACGAGACCAATGCCATGTTCACCACCATCGAGGGTGAATGGGACGAGGTCATGGCCGTCGTCAAACAGGCCACCGACGCCGTCATGGCAGTCGCCCCACGCTGCAGCCTCGTCCTGAAAGCCGACATCCGCCCGGGCGTCACCGACGCCATGAAGGCCAAGGTCGAAACCGTCGAGCGCTACCTCGCCGAAGAGTAGACGTGCCACCGATGAATGTGGTGGAAGTCGCGAGCACCCCGGTTGTGCTGGACGACCCGTACCGGCAGACAGCTACCTGATTCGAACGCCGACGGGGCCCGGTCGATCCGCGGTCACGAGATGCATTGGCGGAGCCAGGTAGGGATTTGTGCTAGCTCATGGTTGCCGGCCGGGTCGCGGCGACAACGTGTCTCCATGGCTGCTATCTTGGGGACACCGTGTCGCCAAGATGGGAGGTCGAGGTGCCGAGGATCGACGCGCCGACTGTGGCGGAGCATCGGGCCAATCAGGAGCAGGTGCTGCTCGCGGCGGCTCGGGAATTGTTGCTGAGCAAGGGGGTTGGGGCGGTGACGCCGGCGGCGGTGGGGGCGGCGGCGGGGCTGGCCAGGAGCAGTGTCTACAAGTACTTCCGGTCTGGGGAGGAGATTCTCGCGCGGATCGTGGTGGACTCGTTCGCCGGCTGGGCGCGGATCGTGCGTGAGGCCGTTGCGGCCGCCGAAGGGGCGGATGCGCGCGTCATCGCCTATGTGCGGACCACCGTGGAGTTGGCGGGGGCGGGGGCACATCGGATCGCGGTCCTCGGCGGGGCGGGGCTCACGAATGAGAGTGCACGGGAGCGGATTTCGCGTACGCATCATGAAATGGCCGAACCGTTGCGGCAGGCGCTCGCCGAGCGGGGAGATCCGGAACCGGAGTTGACCGCGGAGCTGATCGATGGGGCGTTGGGACGGGCCATCGATCGGATCGACGCGGGGGATGGTCTCGATCGGGTGCTGTCCACCACCGTGCGATTCATCGGTCGCGCGCTGAATCTCGAGGAGTAGTCATGTTTGTCGTCGTCAATGAGTTGTTCGTGGCGGACGCGGATCGGGAGGTGTTCGAACGGAACTTCGGGGCGAGCATGCGGGGGACGCTGTCGGCGGTGCCGGGACTGGTGGGGGCGCGGCTGATGCGCGCCCGGGAGGTCGGGCGCGGCTATGTGTCGATGCTCGAATTCGCCGATGAGGCCGCGTATATCGGGTATCTGGAGTCGGATGCGTTTCGGGCGGCACACGACTGGCCCGACCACGCGCCGATCGAGAGCAACGTATTGAGCACCTATTCGGTGATCACCGACGTGGTCGAGAACGTCCGGCCCTGAGCGGTCCGCGCGATCAGGAGATGCGCTGGCGGAGCCAGGTGGGGATTTCGTCGCCGGCGCGGGGGTAGGTGGCGAGTTCGCGGCGGCATTCATCGGGTTCGGGGATCGGGAGCCAGTCGGGAATTTCCTTGAAGGACAAGGTGAATTCGGCCTTGGTGGAGGCGGCGCGGAGGACGACCTGGCCGCTGAGCCAGGTGCCGGTCATCTGGTCGTAGCAGACTTCCTTGAGCCGGTTGAGGAGCGTGAGGATCTCCTCGGAAGGCTGGAGCTCGTCGGTGTGATCGGCGTCGGGGTCGGTCAGTTCCAGCTGGATGCCGGCGTGGCCGTCGTCGCCGACCAGGGAGAACCACAGGACCGCGACATTCCAGCCGACGGGGAGCGCTTCGGTGAGGGCGCCCACGAGCGCGCTCTCCACCATGTCGCGATCGGGTGAGCGGGGCGCGGCCGGCGGCGCGCCGGCGGGCGCGTCCTCGACGGCACGCACCGACAGGCCGGGATGATGCTCCCGCATCACATCAACCACCATCGGCACCGGCACCGGCAGCCGCTCGGCCACGATGAACAGCCGGCGGTCCGGATTGCGGCGCATGGTCACATCGCCGAGTGCCTGTACGCGGTCACGGAATTCGGCCGGATCGCGCAGCACCACCTCGGCGAACATCTCCGTTCGACCGCCCTTGCGCAGCCGCCCGATGCCCAGCCGCACCCGCTCCACCTCCGCCCACGCCACATGCGGAAACCCGCGATAGGTGAAGCCCTGGTCGGTGACCAGCAGGGTCGGCTGCGGGCGAAGCAGATCCTCGAGCATGGCGTACACCCCGAAACCGAACAACGCCATGGCCAATCCGCCGAGCACCCGCATGACCAGCTGCTGACTGCCGTCGAACACCACGAAACCGGGTAGCGCGGTCATCGATAGGAAGAAGACCAGCGCGATGATCGCACCCGTTCGTGGCGGGTAGTACTCGGTAATCGATTCGCGCCCCGAAGCATGCACCCCTCTGACGCTAGCCGAAACGAGCCGAAGGCAACACCGCCGTTATCGCCCGGCATTGCGACCGCGATGCCCGATCCGTCCGCGACGCCGGATTCCGTTCAGCCGCGCGGCCAGTACCGATGCCAGTCCGCGGCGGCCAGCGCGCGCCGCTCGCCCCGGTCGATTTCCGCGGCATCCTCGGCGGCGCGGATGGCGGTAGCGAACGCGAGAGTGGCCTTGCGCAACCGCTCTTCGGCACTGTCCGGCCCGCCGAGCTCCACGACACGCAGAGCGCCGGGAATCAGCTCCTCGGGTAAACCCGCCTTGATACCTCGCGAGCGAACCTTCTCCGCCAGCGCCAGCGCGGGCTGCGCCATGGCAATGCCGTCCAGGCAGGAGCGCCGCGCCTTCTCGGCGGATTTGCGCTCCTCCCAAGCCCTTTCCTGCGCCGCGATCTTGTCGGCGACCGCCGCGGCCGGATCGATGCCGTATTCGCCGGAACCATGCTCGCCGATCAGATGCGGACTGCGGTGCACCAGCTTGGACACCAGGGCCGCGGCTACGTCGGCGACGGTGAATTCCCCTGCGGCCTCGGCGATCCGGGAGTGGAACAGCACTTGCAGCAGCAGATCCCCCAGCTCCTCCTTGATGGTCTCCGCGTCTTCGGCCTGAATGGCGTCCAGAAGCTCGTACGTCTCCTCCAGCAGGTACGGCCGCAGCGAATCATGCGTCTGCGTCACCTCCCACCCGCCGAAGTTCCACAGCCGGTCCATCACCTCGACCGCCTCGCCCAGCGCCGCGATCATGCGCGCGGTATCCGCCGCGGATTCGGCCGCCATCGCCTCGCGCCCCGCCTCGCCACGCCCGAAACCGCCTCCCGCACTGGGCTGTTCCGAGCCCGGCCGGACCGACTCGCTCCGCCGGGCCGACTCCGCTCCCGCGCCGTTCCCGGTACTCATCACGCCACCGCAGCCGCGGGCCGGACGCAGGACGCCATCGGCGCGACGGCCCGCCCTGCGAACGCCCGTGGCAGGCTTGCATTGGTCGGACAACTCATCGGGGAGCCAGCACCTCCGCCGCGACCTTGACATCCACTGCGCCCGGGGCCTTTCCGTCCAGGGCGAGCAGCAGGTCCGCGACGAACTGGAGCACCTGCACGTCGCGGACGCGGGCCGCACCGACGCTGTCCTCGACGCGCGGCAGCGGCAGCTGGACGATGCCGGTCGCCGGGCGGTAGGTGGCGTTGGGGTACAGCCGCTTCAGCCGCAGCTGCTTGGAATCCGGGAGCTGCAGCGGCGACACCTTCAGAGTGGTTCCGGTGACGCCGATCTCGGCGATGGCGTACTCGCGAGCCAGCAGGCGCAGCTTGGCGACCGAGACCAGGCGGCCGACCTCCACGGGGAGCGGGCCGTAGCGGTCCACCAGTTCCTCGACCACGGCCGAGAGCGCCGAATCGTCCTGGGCGGCGGCGAGTTTGCGGTACGCCTCCAGGCGCAGGCGGTCGGAGGCGATGTAGTCGGGCGGAATGTGGGCGTCCACCGGCAGGTCGATGCGGACCTCCTTGACCTCCTCGTCCACCGAGATCGGGCGGCCGTCGGCGGCGGCCCGGTAGGCCTCCACCGCCTCGCCGACCAGGCGCACGTACAGGTCGAAGCCGACACCCGCGACATGGCCGGACTGCTCGGCGCCCAGCACATTGCCCGCGCCACGAATCTCGAGGTCCTTCATGGCCACCGCCATGCCCGCGCCCAGATCCGAGTTCTGCGAGATGGTCGCGAGCCGGTCGTAGGCGGTCTCGGTGAGCGGCTTCTCCGGCGGGTACAGGAAGTAGGCGTAGCCGCGTTCCCGCGAGCGGCCGACCCGCCCGCGCAGCTGGTGCAGCTGCGAAAGGCCCAGGGCGTCGGCGCGTTCCACGATCAGGGTATTGGCATTGGAGATGTCGAGACCGGTCTCGATGATGGTGGTGCACACCAGCACATCGAATTCCCGCTCCCAGAAGCCCTGCACGGTCTTCTCGAGCATGTCCTCGTTCATCTGCCCGTGCGCGACCACCACTCGCGCCTCCGGCACCAGGTCGCGAATCCGCTTGGCCGCCTTGTCGATCGACGACACCCGGTTGTGCACGTAGAACACCTGGCCGTCGCGCAGCAGCTCACGGCGGATGGCCGCGGCCACCTGCTTGTCGTTGTAGCCGCCCACGTAGGTGAGCACCGGATGCCGCTCCTCGGGCGGGGTCAGGATGGTCGACATCTCGCGAATGCCGGCGAGGGACATCTCCAGCGTGCGCGGAATCGGCGTGGCGGACATGGTCAGGACGTCCACGTGGGTGCGCAGCGCCTTGATGTGCTCCTTGTGCTCGACGCCGAACCGCTGCTCCTCGTCGATGACGACCAGGCCCAGGTCCTTCCAGCGCACCCCGGTCTGCAGCAGACGATGGGTACCCACCACGATGTCGACATCCTTGGTGGTCATGCCCTCCAGGATTTCCCGCGATTCGGCCGCATCGGTGAAGCGGGACAAGCCCTTCACCACCACCGGGAAACCGGCCATCCGCTCGGTGAAGGTCTGCAGATGCTGTTGCGCCAGCAGCGTGGTGGGCACCAGCACGGCCACCTGCTTGCCGTCCTGCACCGCCTTGAAGGCCGCACGCACCGCGATCTCGGTCTTGCCGTAGCCGACGTCACCGCAGATGACGCGGTCCATCGGGACCGCCTTCTCCATATCGGACTTCACCTCGGCGATGGCCGAGAGCTGATCGACGGTCTCGGTGAACGCGAAGGCGTCCTCCATCTCCTGCTGCCACGGCGTGTCCGCGCCGAAGGCGTGGCCGGGCGCGGCCTGCCGGGCGGCATAGAGCTGCACCAGCTCGGTGGCGATCTCACGAACCGCCTTGCGCGCCTTGCGCTTCGTATTGGCCCAGTCGGAACCGCCCAGTTTGGACAGCGACGGCATCTCGCCGCCGACATAGCGCGACAGCTGATCCAGCGAGTCCATCGGCACGAACAACCGGTCCCCCGGCTGGCCGCGCTTGCTGGGCGCGTACTCGATGACCAGGTACTCGCGGCGCGCGCCGCCGACGGTCCGCTCGATCATCTCCACGAAGCGGCCGATGCCGTGCTGGTCGTGCACCACCATGTCGCCGGCGGTCAGCGCCAATGGATCGACCTGGTTGCGCCGCCGCGCGGGCAGCTTCTTGCCCTCGCCGGGCGCGGTGACCCGGTTGCCGGTGAGATCGGATTCCGCGATCACCACCAGCTTGGCGTCGTCGAACACGACGCCGTCGTGCAGCGACCCGCACAGCACGCCGACCAGTCCGCGCACCGGCTCGGCACCGGCCTCCAGCGCCGCCGCGGGCACCTCGGCATCGGCGAGCCGTTCCAGAATGCGTTGCGCCGTACCGTGTCCGGCCACCACGATGACCGCGCGGCCACCGGTCGCGACATGCGCGCGCAGCGAGGCGAAGATGGTGGCGACCAGCTCCTCCGAACCGCGCGCCGAGGCGGCGGCCAGCACCGGCAGCGCGATCTCGTTCGGATCGTCGGCGGCCAGCGGGCTCAGCGTCCACCAGGGCAGGCCGCGCCGCTCGGCATCGGCGTGCACCACATCCAGCCCCCGGTAACTCGAGGCGGCCAAATCCAGCCCGTGCGCGCCCAGCGGGGCGGCCCCGCCGAAGGAGGCCGCCGTCCACGACGCCTCCAGGAACTCCTGCCCGGTGCGCACCAGGTCGGCGGCGCGGGTGCGGACCTTCTCCGGATCGCACAGCAGCACATGGGTTTCCGCGGGCAGCGCGTCCACCAGCAGTTGCAGCTCACCGGGCTGCAGCACCGGCAGCAGCGCCTCCATGCCCTCCACTGGGACACCCTGGGAGATCTTCTCCAGCATCTCCACCAGCGCGGCATCGGCCGGATTCTCGGCGGCCACCCGGGCGGCGCGTTCCCGCAGGGCGTCGGTGAGCAGCAGCTCCCGGCACGGCGGCGCGACCACCAGCTCGATCGGCACCTCGTGGATCGAGCGCTGGTCCTGCACCGAGAAGGCGCGCACCTCGGAGACCTCGTCGCCCCAGAACTCCACGCGCACCGGATGATCCGCGGTCGGCGGGAAGACGTCCAGAATGCCGCCGCGCACCGCGAACTCGCCGCGCTTGCCGACCATGTCGACCCGCTCGTAGGCGAATTCCACCAGCCGCGTGAGCAATTGGTCGAAGTCGAACTCGGCGCCGCGGCGCAGCACGATGGGCTCGATCTCCCCGAGCCCCGCCGCCATCGGCTGCATGAGCGAGCGCACCGTGGTGACCACCACCCGCAGCGGACCCGCGAACCCCGGGTCCTCCGGATGCGCCAGCCGGCGCAGCACCTGCAGCCGCCGGCCCACGGTGTCCGCGCCCGGCGAGAGTCGCTCGTGCGGCAGCGTCTCCCAGGACGGGAACAGTGCGACCGTGTCGCCCAGTATCTCCGTCAGCTCGACGGCCAGATCGTCGGCCTCCCGCCCGGTGGCCGTCACCACCAGCAGCGGGCGGTGCCCGGCAATGGTCGACGCGACGAACGGCCGCACCGCCGACGGCGCGACCAGCATCGCCGACTCCCGGCCGATCAGGCTCGCGACCTGCTCCAGCGCGGCATCGGCACCGGCCACCGCAGCCAGTCCCGCCAGAGGTGGACGTTGGGTGGTCATGGGGCAGACTCCTCGGCGCAGATCAGCGTTCCAGACAGCCAACTGAGTCTAGTCACCCGCTGTGACAGCTTCACCACGCAGACGCTTCTCAGCCCCCGAGCGCCCCGGCCGTGCTTGGATGGCGGAATGTCCCAGGCGAACGATCCGCGGGTGGACGCCTACATCGACGCCCTGCCCGGCTGGCAACAGGGCATCTGCGGCCAGGTCCGCGACCTGGTGCACGCGGCCGACCCGGCGGTCGAGGAGACCATCAAACGCACGGTCCGGCCCTACTTCGTGCTCGACGGCAATATCTGCGCGCTGCTCGCCACCAAGAAGGCCGTCGACATCTTCCTCTACGACGGGGCCATCGTGCCCGATCCCGAGGGCATCATCACCGGTGGTCACGACAACAAGACCGCCCGCATGATCGCCGTGGCGGAGGGCGAAACCCTCAATGCTCCAGCACTTCTCGCCATGTTCCGGCAGATCATCGCCAACAACCGCGCGGGCGGCCGGCGAAAACTCGAGGGCAAGTAGCCGTGCCGGGCGCTGCCGCCGATTTCGCCGGCCTACCGGCGTCGGGGCCCTGTGATAACAATGGTCCCCGCGGGGAGGAGGTCCGGGGCTCGACCCGCTGTGACCAGAACGCCCGGGTCCAGGGGACAGTATGACCACACCGCCACCCGCGCCACCCTCCGGCGGGCAACCGGATCAGCACAGCAATCCACCGCAGCCGGACAGCCAGTGGGCACCCACCCAGCAGTGGCACGGACAACCGGCTCAGACGCAGTTTCCGCCACAGGGCCACTTCCCGTCGCAGCAGCAATTCGGGCAACCACAGCAGCAATTCGGGCAACCACAGCAGCAGTTCGGACAGCCCCAGCACTTCGCCCCGGGACCGGGTCACGATGTACCGCAGCACGGGTTCCCGCCACCGGGGTTCGGCGCACCGCAGCGCCAGTTCAGCTCCCCGCAGGGTCAGTTCGGTATGCCGCAAGGGCAATTCGCTCAGCAGCAGCCCTTCGCCACACCGGGTCAGTTCGGCGCACCAGCGCCGGTGATCACACAACCGGTGGGGCGCAACCGGAATCGGATGATCCTGCTGGCGCTGGCCGGAGTCGCGGTGCTGGTCGTGGGTGCGGTGATCGCCGTGGTGGCGACCCGGTCGGATGACTCGGGCGGCACACAGGCCCAGTCCCCGGAGACGTCGAGCGCGGCCACCACCACCAAAACCGGAGCGGGCACGAGCGATCCGGCGGCGATGGTGCTGGCGGTCGACGACCTGCCGGTCGGGTGGACCGAGGACACCAAGAAGGAGCAGCAGACCAACGACGGCACCGATGAGGCCCGGGTCTCGGGTGAGACTCCGGACTGCACCGCGAAGCTGAAGAAGGAGGCCGCCCCGCCCGCGACCAAACCGGCGGCGAAGGCCACCTCCGCCTTCGGCCAGAAGGGCGGCTACGGCGGGGCCGCGGTGACGACGACGGTCGCGTTCCGCACCCCCACCGAGATCAAGACCGAATTCGACGAGGAGAAGGACGCCTCCGACAACTGCCCGACGGTGATCTACGACGGCATGCAGATCGTGTACACGAAGATCTCGAACATTCCGGCGGTGGGCGACGAGATCATCGGCTACCAGATGGACGCCACGGCGGCCGGCGGCGGCCAGGCACGCGGCCTGCACTATGTCTGCCGGTCGGGCGGCAAGATCTGGTACTTCGACTACAACGCCAACGTCAACGACTACCACGCCGACGAGGCCAACCGCCTGCTCAGCAAGGCGCTCACCAAGTGGCAGGCGGGGCTCAAGTAGCCGATTCGCGAAACCTGCTGCGCCGCAGCACTGCTCGCTGCCTGCTCACACGCACCACACGGTGCTCACCGCACTGCACCGTGCGCAGTCTCACTGCACGTAGCGACGCAGGCGCCGAGCCGCGAATTCACGGAAGTAGGCGACCTTCTCCTCGGGCACGATGCTCGGCAGCAGGAAGTACCAGGCCCGCTCCATGCGGGTCGCCATCTGATCGATGGACTCGGTGCTGACCGCGACGATATGGACGCCGGTGGTCATCTCCTGCAGCAGCATCCCGATGGTGTCGGGATCCAGGTCGGGTTTGAGATCCCCCTGGGTGATCGCGCGTTCGGCGAGCAAACGGTGCGTCTCACCCCAGGTCTTGGCGATATTGTCGCCGGTCGCGCCGCGGTAGTCGCCGATCTGGTGGGTCAGTTTGAGCATCGCGCCCACCATCGGGTCGTTCATGGTGAGGTCGGCGACCACATAGGTGATCCCGATGCACGCCTCCAGCGCCGGCACCCGCGGATCGAAGAATCCCTGGCATGCGCTGACCAGTCGCTCGTTGCCCTGATCGACGACCGCGCGCGCCAGTTCTTCCTTGGATCCGAAGTGAAAGTACAACGCGCCCTTGGTCACATTCGACTGCGCGATGATCTCGGACAGGGACGCGTTCGCGTAGCCCAGTCGCAGAAAGACATCGGCCGCGCCCGCGAGGACGGAATCGCGAGTGATCTCCGCACGCGCCTGCCTAGCCATCAGAGCCGCCTGTCATCAAACCAGCCATCCTGAAGTAGACCGATATCCCGAAGTTGACCGACATCACAGTTCGAACAGCACTCGAAGGATGGGTGAACCGTACCACCCGGCTGCGTGCTGCCAGTCGATTCGAGCATTCGACCCGTCCTCCTTCGCAATTCGCTGGTTAACTGTCCAGTTCCGCCCCGCTAGGACAGACATATCAGACCTGAATTCAAACCGCCGGGTTCTATAACCCCTTGCCGCTCGGCCATTCCGACGCCAGCTGGGGTTCCGCCTCCAGATGCGTGAGGCCGTTCCAGCACAGGTTCACCAGATGCGCGGCCACCACTTCCTTGGATGGCTGGCGCTCGTCCAGCCACCAGGTCGCCGCCGTCGCAACCATTCCCACCAGCGCCTGCCCGTACAGCGTCGCCAGCGTCGGGTCCAGCCCGCGGCGCTCGAAATCCCCGGCCAGAATGTGCGCCACCTGATTCACGGCCTCGTTCAGCAGACTCGAGTAGGTGCCCTCCGCGGCCGACACCGGCTGATCCCGCATAAGGATCCGGAAGCCGTCGGTCCGCTCCTCCATATAGGTGAGCAACGCCAGCGCCACCTGCTCCAGCCGCACCCGCGAACGGTTCTGGGTGAGCGAGGAGGTGATCATCTCCAGCAGCGTCGACATCTCCCGGTCGACGACCACGGCGTAGAGCCCCTCCTTGCCGCCGAAGTGCTCGTACACCACCGGTTTCGACACCTGGGCCCGCGCCGCGATCTCCTCGATCGAGGTGGCGTCGTACCCTCGCTCCGCGAACAGCGCCCGGCCGATCTCGATGAGCTGCTGGCGGCGCTGAGTGCCGGTCATGCGCGCCCGCGCGGGCCGACTGCCCTCACCGCCCGTCATCGCTACCGCCTCCCTACTCCGCAATCAGACCGCTCATAACTGTTCCAGACTCTCCAGGAGAATGCGGCCAGGGGTCACTCGCCGTCCGTATTCGCCAACGTAACAACTGATTTGTCTCGATCGGGGTAACTCCTGGGGTACTGAGTGAGTCCGTTGCGTCGTAACCGCCGGTCCATGACGCGAACCGGCCCCGCACGTGACTCGTCGGCAAGAAACACGGAGAGGCGGGGGAGCACAGTTCGACGTAGAGGCGTACTTCATGCGAGGATCAGACCCGCATGAAGCGTCAATCCGCCGTGGTGTAATGGCAGCACAACTGATTTTGGTTCAGTTTGTCCAGGTTCGAGTCCTGGCGGCGGAGCTCACGAGCAGGGTCGATATGGTGGGCCCCGCACAAAATCGCTGACCACGCTGTGGGTGCTGACCCACTGTGGCCCAGCACAACCTGACTCAGCACACGATGACCGGCAGCCGAGGGAGATCCATGCCACAGCAGACCGCCGTCGTCGTTCTCGCCGCCGGAGCCGGAACCCGAATGCGGTCCAAGACACCCAAGGTGTTGCACCCGCTCGCCGGTCGGAGCATGCTCGCCCACGCGCTGCATGCCGCGCACGAGATCGACCCGACGGCGCTCATCACCGTGATCGGTCACGATCGCGAACAGGTCGGCGACGCGGTCGGCAAGGTGGGTGCCGAACTGGGCCGCCAGATCACCCTGGCGGTGCAGGAGGAACAGCGCGGTACCGGGCACGCCGTGCAGTGCGCGCTCACCGCGCTGCCGGAGAACTTCGACGGCGACGTCCTCGTCACCTACGCCGACGTGCCACTGCTGGACGGGCACACCCTGCACGCACTGCTCGACGAGCACCGCAGCTACTCCGACGGATCCGCAGTCACCGTACTGACTTTCGAGCCCGAGGACCCGAACGGCTACGGCCGCATCGTGCGCGACGCGCAGGGTCACGTGCTGGAGATCGTCGAGCACGCCGACGCCAGCCCGGCGCAGGCGGCCCTCACCGAGGTCAACTCCGGCGTCTACGTCTTCGACGCGGCCGTGCTGCGAATCATGATCTCGCGCATCGATACCGCCAACGCCCGCCACGAGCTGTACCTCACCGACGTGCTCAAGCTGGCCCGTGAGGCCGGACATCCGGTGCACGGCGCGCGGCTGATCGATTCCGCCAAGGTCACCGGCGTGAACGACCGGGTGCAGCTGGCCGGCGCGGCCCGCACCCTCAACCGCTACATCCTGGAACGGCACATGCGCGCCGGGGTCACCATCATCGATCCGGCCAGCACCTGGATCGACGGGAACGTGGTGATCGGCCGTGACACCGTCATCCGGCCGGGCGTACAACTGTTGGGCGACACCGTGATCGGCGAGGACGCCGAGATCGGACCGGACTGCACGCTCACCGACGTGACCGTCGGCGACGGCGCCAAGGTGGTGCGCACGCACGGCGAGAAGTCGAGCATCGGCCCGGGCGCGAGCGTCGGCCCCTTCGCCTATCTGCGGCCCGGCACCTCGCTCGGCGCGGAGGGCAAGATCGGCGGCTTCGTCGAGACCAAGAACGCCACCATCGGCGCGCACTCCAAGGTCCCGCACCTCACCTATGTCGGCGACGCCACCATCGGCGAATACAGCAATATCGGCGCGTCCAGCGTTTTCGTCAATTACGACGGGGTCAAGAAGCACCACACCACGGTCGGCTCGCACGTGCGCACGGGCAGCGACACCATGTTCGTCGCGCCGGTCACCGTGGGTGACGGCGCGTATTCGGCGGCGGGTACTGTACTGCGCAGAAGCGTTCCCCCGGGAGCGCTCGCGGTGTCGGGTGGAGCACAACGCAACATTGAAGGCTGGGTGCAGCGCAATCGCCCCGGCACCGATGCAGCCCGCGCGGCCGAAGCGGCGCTCGCGGCTCTCCCGGATCCGCCGGGAACCACCGAGATATCCAACGAGCAAAAGGATGGCGAACGTCAGTGACCGCGTTCTCTACCGATAACCAGAAGAATCTGATGCTGTTCTCGGGGCGCGCTCATCCTGAGCTCGCCGAGGCGGTGGCCAAGGAACTCAACGTTCACGTCACTCCCCAGACCGCGCGCGACTTCGCAAACGGTGAGACCTTCGTCCGGTTCGAGGAATCGGTGCGCGGCTCCGACGCTTTCGTGCTGCAGAGCTTCCCGGCCCCGCTGAACCAGTGGGTCATGGAGCACCTGATCATGATCGACGCGCTCAAGCGCGGTTCGGCCAAGCGCATCACCTCGGTGCTGCCCTTCTACCCCTACGCCCGTCAGGACAAGAAGCACCGCGGCCGCGAGCCCATCTCGGCCCGCCTGATCGCGGACCTGCTCAAGACCGCGGGCGCGGACCGCATCATCACCATCGACCTGCACACCGATCAGATCCAGGGCTTCTTCGACGGCCCGGTCGATCACATGCACGCGCAGGTGCAGCTGGCCGAGCACATCCGCAACAACTACGACCTGTCCAACATCACGGTCGTCTCCCCCGACGCCGGCCGCGTGAAGGTCGCCGAGAAGTGGGCCAACTCGCTGGCGGACGCGCCGATGGCGTTCATCCACAAGACCCGCGACCCGCTGGTCCCCAACCAGACCGTCTCCAACCGCGTGGTCGGTGAGGTCGAGGGCCGCACCTGCATCCTGATCGACGACATGATCGACACCGGTGGCACCATCGCCGGCGCGGTCAAGGTGCTCAAGCAGGCCGGCGCGGGCGACGTGGTCATCGCCGCCACTCACGGCATCCTGTCCGACCCGGCCGCCGAGCGTCTCGCCGGCTGCGGGGCCAAAGAGGTCGTGGTGACCAACACCCTGCCGATCGACGAGGCCAAGAAGTTCCCGACGCTGACCGTGCTGTCGATCGCCCCGCTGCTGGCGCAGACCATCCGCGAGGTCTTCGAAAACGGTTCCGTCACCGGCCTTTTCAACGGGAACGCATAACCGGAACTCTCGTAGCCTCTCAGGGCTCCGCCCCTGAACCCCAACGGCAACCGGGGCTCTGCCCCGAACCCACCGGGGCGGCCATCACAATCGCTTCAACGAGCGCCCCTCCCACTTCCGGGAGGGGCGCTTCTGTGCGAAATGGGGATGGCAATGGATGTCCGTTTCTGAAGGTAAGCGGTAGCGTTGGATCGAACTCAGGGTTGCTACTGGTGCGCTGACTGCGCGGAGAGGTGGTGCCGAATGGCCGGCCGGCCCGACGAGGACGATGCCCGCCTGATGGACGAGATCTTCGACACCGATCAGGTCTTCGACAGCGACGTCGACAACCTCGACTACGACCTGGGCGACGACGATCAGGAGGACGAGATCCGCGAGTACACGCGGTTCATCACCGATCCGCCCGAGGACCTCGTCATCCGCGATCGCGAGAGCGCCGACACCGGCAGGCTCGGCATCGGAGCCGAACTCGACCAGGAGTGGAGCCGCCGGCGGCAGCGCGAAGAGTTCGTGGCCGAGGACGACCGGCCCGCGGAGGTCGCCGCCATGGACATCGTGGAGGAACTCGGCGATTAGGACTGTTGCGTAGCACGTCCCGCAGAGGGATATCCCTGAAGACGCACACCACGATCGAGGAGGGCGCGATGAGCACGCCGCCGCACGAGCCCGGCAAGCCGTCGGACGAATCCGGCACCGGACCGGCCGACATGTTCAAGAAGGAATCCGACACGCCAGCGGCGGAGACGCCAGAAAACGTCTCGGAAGCATGGCCCACCGACGAACAGCCCGCGGACGACATCACCTTCCGGTACATCCCGGGCACTCCCCCGCCTCCCGGTCAGCCCGACCCCACACAGTTCAATCCGGCCGCGCAGTCCGAGCCTCCACCGGCCCAGCCGCAGTACCCGGCAGGCGGGGTGTACGGATACCCGCCACAGGGCGATCAGCCACCGGCCGCCTACCCGGGCGGCGGGTTTCCGCCCTACCCGAACGCTCCCTACCCTCAGGGTTCGCAGCCTTCTTACCCCCAGGGTGCGCAGCCGCCGTACCCGCAGCAGTTCGGACCCGGTCAGGAGCCCTACGGTCAGCAGCAGCCGTACGGTCAGCAGCCCTACGGGCAGCCGTATCAGCCGTATCCCGGTGGCGCGAATTTCGGTGCGCCGCCGCCGCGCAGCGGGCCGCAGACCTTCTCGATCATCGGATTCGTCTGTGCGGTCATCGCGCTCATCTTCTGTCCGCCGCTGTTCGGCATCGCGGGCATCGTGCTCGGCGTAATCGGGCACAGCAAGGGCGAGCCGCTGGGCAAGTGGGCCGCGGTCGCCTCCGGGGTGGCGCTGGTGCTGGGCATCATCATCGGGGTCGCGATCTACGGCTCCGGGGTCATGCCGAACACTAATTGACATGACCGCATTCACCGGATTCCCGTTCGCCGGACTCGACTTCTACGAGGATCTGGAAGCCGACAACAGCAAGACCTTCTGGAACGCCCACAAGCAGGTATGGGAGGAGTCCGTCCGGGATCCGATGAAAGCGCTTGTCGCCGAGCTGGAACCGGACTTCGGCGAGGCCAAGATCTTCCGGCCGTACCGGGATGTGCGCTTCGCCAAGGACAAGTCGCCCTACAAGAACCATCAGGGCGCGGTGGTGTACAGCGCGCAGTACTCCGGCTGGTACGTCCAGATCAGCGCGGCCGGACTGCGGGTGGGGGGCGGCATGTACGCCGCCGAGAGCGCCCAGCTGACCGCGTTGCGGGCCGCCATCGACGACGAGGTGCGCGGGACGGAGCTGGAAGGGCTGATCGCACAGCTCGTCTCGGCCGGATACCAGATCGGCGGGGACAGGCTGGCGACCAAACCCAAGGGCTACGACATCGATCACCCGCGCATCGAGCTGCTGCGGCACAAATCCCTCACCGCCGGCAGGGATTTCGGCGCACCCAAATGGCTGAGCACCCCGCGCGCCGCCCGGGAGGTCCGGGCGGCGTGGGAGGAGATGCGGCCGCTCATCGAGTGGCTGGCGGCGGTGACGGCGCAGAAGTAGCCGCCACCGCCCGCACACCTACCCGCGCTCGGCGAGCACTGTGCCTACCTGCGCTCGGCGAGCACCAGGGCGAACCGCTCGGCGGGATCGGTCCACACCCGCTCGGTGGTGAAACCGGCTGTTTCCAGCTCGCTTTCGAGGACCTCGCGGCGGAACTTGGCGGAGATCTCGGTGCGCAGCTGCTCGCCCGCGGCGAAATCGACGGTCAGGTCGAGCTCCGGGATGTGGACGGCCATGGCCTCGGTGGCCTCGAGGCGCATTTCGATCCACTCCCGCTCGGCGTCCCAGATCGCGACGTGCCTGAACTTCTCCGGGTCGAAGTTCGCGCCCAGCCGGGTGTTCAGGACATGCAGCACATTGCGATTGAATTCCGCGGTGACACCCGCGGCATCATCGTAGGCGGGGACCAGGACCGCCGGGTCGATGACCAGGCCCGCGCCGAGCAGCAGCTGCTCGCCCGGTTCCAGGACATCCCGGATGCCGCCGAGGAATTCGGCGCGCTCGGCGGGGATCAGGTTGCCGATGGTGCCGCCCAGGAAGGCGACCATGCGGCGGCCGCCGCCGGGCAGGTTGTCGAGGGTGGCGGTGAAATCGCTGACCACGCCGTGCACGCCCAGGCCGGGGAACTCCGCGGCCACCTCGTCCGCCGCCATCCGCAGCGCCGCGACCGAGACATCCTGCGGCACATAGCTCTTCAGCGGCCCCTCGGCCTTCAGCGCGTTGAGCAACAGCCGGGTCTTGGCAGCCGAGCCCGCGCCGAGCTCGACCAGCACCTCGGCCTGCGCGGTCCGCGCGATCTCGCCGACCACCCGTTCCAGCAGGGCCCGCTCGGTGCGGGTCGGGTAGTACTCGGGCAGCTCGGTGATCTTCTCGAACAGCTCGCTGCCGCGCGCGTCGTAGAACCACTTGGGCGGCAACCACTTCGGTTCCGCGGTCAGCCCCTGTCGCACGTCCGCGCGCAGCGCGGTCGTCAAATCCTCGTCGGTCAGATGAATTTCCAGCGTAGCCGCAGTCATGAGCCAGCCTTTCCGATCTCGATATCCAGTGGTTCCACCGACACCCGCCCGTCCCGCACGCTCAGCAGCCGCCGATCGGCAATCGGCCGCCACCGCGGATCGTCATCGAACGGTTCCGAGGCCACCAACACGAACCCGTCGGTCTCCAACACCGACAAAGAGTGATGCCACGTCGTCCCCCAAATTCCCGCCCCATCCCCCATCAGCAAGTTCAACCGCGCGCGGGGCGACCGCGCCAGCACCGCCGCCATCACCAGCCGCAGTACCTCCCCCGGATCTCTCGCCCGCGCACCATGGAACGCCGCGCCGGCCGAGCCGTCCGAGGTCGTGGCCGACCCCCAGGTCCGAACCTCCGGCGCCGCACTGGAAGCCGAGGTGACACTGATCGCCGACCGGGACGTCACCGTCGCGCCGAAACTGCGCGATTCGCCGATGCCCGAATGCTCGACGCCCGCAGTGGTGTCGCCACCACCGTCGAGCAGTCCGCGCAGGATCACCCACAGGGCGGCGGAGTCGGTCAGGGACTCTGCCTCCAACAGCGGTGGCGAATCGAATTCGGCGGCAACCGCACTCAGCGCCCGCCGCCAGTCGGGGATCGCGCCGTTGTGGCTGAAGGCCCAGCGGCCGTGGGTGAACGGGGCGCAGGCCGCTCGCTCCACGGGCATTCCCACTGTGGCGGAACGGATCGCGGCCAGTACTGCTCCGGACCGGATCTGCGGCAACACCTCGTCGACCGCCGGATCGGTCCAGATCGGTGCCGCATTGCGATACCGGCTGACCACCGGATCCGCCCCCGCGGCATCGGATCCGGCCTGATCCGCCTGAGCGCCGACGGATTCCGCCGCAGCCCGGATATCCGCGGCCGTGCCGCCGTGCCAGATGACGCCGGGTCCGTGGTCGGGAGCGGCGGCATCGGGGTGGTGCCACCAGGCGACGCCGAAACCGTCGGCGTTGATGGTGCCCCCGCCGCGCATGTCGTGCGGAGCCCAGGATTGGGTGCGCAGGGAATTCGGGCCCCGGGTCAGGAGCACCCCTACCGGGGTGGGTGGTCCCAGGTAGGCGAGGTGACGGCACATCAGCGCTCGTCCGATCTCAGGTCCCGGGCGAGGCGGAAGCCGGCGAAGATCTGGCGGCGGATCGGGTGATCCCAGTTGCGGAAGGTGCCACGGGAGGCGACCTGGTCGGCACCGAAGGAACCACCGCGCAGGACGCGGTAGTCGCCGCCGAAGAAGACCTCGGAGTATTCCCGGTACGGGAAGGCGCGGAAGCCCGGGTAGGCCTCGAAACCCGAAGCGGTCCACTCCCAGACGTCGCCGATCAGCTGATGGACACCGGCCGGGGACGCGCCCGCGGGGTAGGCACCGACATCGGCCGGTTCCAGGTGGTGCTGGCCGAGATTCGCCAGGGCATCGCTGGGATCGATATCGCCCCAAGGGTATCGGCGAGAGCGGCCGGTGGCCGGATCGAAGCGGGCGGACTTCTCCCATTCCGCCTCGGTGGGCAGGCGCTTGCCCGCCCAGTTCGCGTAGGCCTCGGCCTCGAACCAGCAGACGTGCACCACCGGCTGGTGGGCGCGCAGCGGCTGCATGGTGCCGAAAACCCTACGCCACCAACGCCCTCCGGCGTCCTGCTCCCAGAACTGGGGCGCGGTCAGCCCGGCCTGCACGCGGTGCGCCCAGCCCCGCTCGGACCACAACTCGGGCCGCTCGTAGCCGCCGTCGTCGACGAAGGCCAGATACTGCTCGTTGGTGATGGGCGCGGCGTCGATGGCGAAGGCGTCGACGTGCACCGGGTGCGCGGGCCGCTCGTTGTCCAGGGCCCAGGGATCGGAGTCGGTGCCCATGATGAATTCGCCTGCGGGAACGACGACTTCACCGGTGACCGCCACCCGCGCGGCGGGGGTGGGCGGGGCGGACAGCACAGCTTCACCGGTCCGCAGTTGGTGGGTGGCGAGCATGGTCTCGTCGTGCTGCTGTTCGTGCTGGGCGATCATGCCGAAGGCGAAGCCGTCGTGGACCAGGTCATTGCCGCGTAAGGGGCTGCGGTCCAGCACATCCCACACCTTGTCCCGCACGGTGCCGACATAGTCGCGGGCCTGCGCCGGATCCAGCAGCGGTAGCGCGGGCCGGTCCGCCCGCGCGTGCCGGAAGGCGTCGTAGAGGTGATCGATGTCCTGCCGCACGGGTTCCCGTCCGCCCACATCGCGCACCAGCCAGAGTTCCTCCTGGTTGCCGATGTGCGCGAGATCCCAGACCAGCGGGCTCATCAGCTGCGAGTGCTGCGCGACCAGTTCGGCCTCGTCGACGCACTCGGTCAGTCCGATGGTCCGCCGGCGCGCCCGCTCGAGCGCGTCCGCGATCCGTCCGCGCAACGCCTCGGTCGCCGCCCGATCCGATCCCGGCAGATGCTGAACAGTCATGAGAGAACTTCCGATTCTGTCGGGGTGCGGCCGCTGCGACATCGGTCGGCGGCGGCAGCCAATTCCTTGGCCGCCTCGGGAGTGGCGGCACGCGCGGTGGCCAGGTCGAGCAGGGCGACCGCGGCTGCCCGCAGCTCCGCGTCGGCCAGCCCGCAGCGGGCGGATTCGGACCAGAGATCCGCGGTGGAGGCGGCCAGAGCCGTTGCCTCCGTGATGGTTCCGGGATCGGACAGCAGCGCGTCGATGGCATGCACCGGCACCGACCACCCGTCGCCCGGCTGTGTGTCGAGGTAGCGGACCTCGAGGTGCCCGGCCGCGCGGACCGGCGGGAACAGGGTGGTGAGGTGATAGTCCAGATCCGCCCGGTCCGGGCGACGGCCGATCTCCTCGTCCAGCGCCCCGCACAGCCAGTCGGCGAACGTGGCCCCCGGCGGGGCCGACCAGTCACCGGCCTGCGGGTCCAGCGACCGCACACACAGCAGCGGCACGTCCAGCGCCCAGCGCGCGTACCCGGTGATCGGGTCGGCCCAGTCGTGCACGGGCGGCCGGGTGCGGAGCTGATCGAGCCGCTGCCAGGCCCGCATGCGCTGCGAGGCCCAGTCGCCGGGCGGGGCGGTGTGCAGCCCCGGTGAGCAGGCGAAAGCGGCCAGCAGGGCCGGACCCACCGCGTACAGGACCTGCCAGCGGGCGGCGATCTCGGCGGGATTCGCGCCCGCGTCGACGCTCACCTGGGTGGCGGCGGTATTGCACATCATGAGCGCACCGAACGGGCCGATGCCGGCGAAGGACCGCTCCATGGCCCGGTAGCGCGGCAGCTGCAGCACACGAAGCGGCCGCCGAGTGGCATCGGCGGCAGCGGAAATAGTTCGGATTTCGCGGGATTCGAGCAGCTCCCGCAAGCGTATCGAGTCTGCCCGCAAGCGCTCGCACAGTTCGGCTGCGGAGCCGAACGGGGCACTGGACAGTTCGATCTGACCGCCGGGTTCGAGGGTGACCCGGCTGCCTCCCGGCAACGGAACGGCCGGGGAATCGGGGGAAATGGACCGTGGCGCATACGGTCCGAGAGCGTCCGCGAGGACCCTCGGGTCCGGACGCGAATTGGTCGCCGAAAGTTCACCTTGCGCGGTGAGCCACTCCAGTTCGGCGCCGATGAGCAGCGGTGGGCCCTGTTTGAAACAGACTTTTCCGACATAAGCCTCGGCGGCGGCGCGTGACGTGAATTCGCCGCCCGGCTCCGATTCGGCCAGGCCACTGTGCAGCACATCGGTCGGTGACGCTGTGACAGCCATTGCCAACCTCCGTCTGATGCGGTCGCCGCTGGGGATCGCACGGCGACCCAAACAAGAGTAGCGAGCGACGGTGACAAGAAATCTGACGAAATGGAGAACGCCTGCAGAGGAACAACCGATTCCCCGATCCTGCTATCAGGGCCGCACCGAGCGCACGATGGCCCCGGCCTTGCGGCGTTCCTCCAGCTCACGATGGGCATCCGCGGCCCGTTCCAGCGGATGGCGGGCATGGATCCGGGGCCTCGGCTCACCACGGCCCGCTGACGCGGTGGATAGGGTCGAACCTATGAGAGACAACGCCACACTGGACATCGCCCGTCTGCGCGCCGACACGCCGGGGTGCCGGAATCAGGTCTTTCTCGACAGCGCCGGGTCCTCACTCCCCCCGCAGATCGTCGTCGACACCGCCATCGACCACCTGCGGCGCGAAGCCGAGATCGGTGGCTACCGCGCCGCCAACGAGCGCATCGACGACCTGCACGGCGTCAAGACGGCCATTGCCGAACTGATCAATGCCGACCCGGCCGCGCTGGCCCTCAGCGACAGCGCGAGCCGCTCCTGGAGCGACTTCTTCTACTCGGTCCCGCTGAGCCCCGGCGACCGGATCCTGATCTCCGGCGTGGACTACGGCAGCAATGCCATCGCGGCCCTGCAGCGCGCGCGGCAGACCGGCGCGGTCGTGGAGGCCGTTCCCAGCGACGGCAGCGGCCAGCTCGACCTCGACGCTCTGGACGCCATGATCGACGAGCGCGTGAAACTGGTGTCGCTGGTGCATGTTCCGACCAATGGCGGCCTGGTGAACCCGGTCGCCGAGGCCGCCCGCATCGCGCACCGGGTGGGTGCGCTGGCGCTGCTGGACGCGTGCCAGTCGGCCGGTCAGCTGCCGCTCGATATCGCCGAACTCGACGTGGACGCGCTGTCCGCCACCGGCCGCAAGTGGCTGCGCGGCCCGCGTGGCACCGGATTTCTGTATGTGCGGCCCGACCTGGCGCTGAGTCTCGAGCCCGGCCGGCTCGACCTGCACAGCGCCGAGTGGATCGCGCCCGACGACTACGTGCTCTCCCCGGACGCCGGTCGGTTCGAATTCTGGGAATGCTCGGTCGCGAGCCGCCTCGCGCTGGGCGCGGCCGTGCGCTACCTGCTCGACCTGGGTCCGGCGCAGGTGTACGCGGCGATCGCCGAACGCGCCGAGTACCTGCGCAAGGCCCTGCAGGAGATTCCCGGCGTCGAGGTGCGCGACCGGGGCATCCAGCACGCGGGCATCGTGTCCTTCACCGTCGACGGCCTGGAACCGGTCCAGGTGCGCGATCGGCTGGCCGCCGAGGCCATCACGGTGACGGTCAGCCACCGCGGCTCCACGCTGCTCGATATGACCGCCAGAGAACTGAACTCGGTGGTCCGGGCCTCCCCGCACTGCTTCGTCGACTACCAGGACCTGGATCGCTTCGTCGGGGCGGTCAGGACCTTCGTCTGACTGCCGCCCAAAACTCCGAAACGGTTCACAGCCCGCACCGGGCGCGGGATTATTTGAGGTGCTGGTTCGGCGTTTGAGGAGTCGATCGTGAGCCGATTCACCGACGAAATGTATGCCACCGCCCGCGTTTCCCGGAGAGGGCTGGTGACCGGTGAGCCGGATGCACCGGTACGGCACGACTGGGGCCGGATCCATGACATCGCCCGCCGGATGGCCGGCGGCCTGGCCGCCGCCGGGATCGGGCCGGGCGACGCGGTGGGCGTGCTGGCCGGCATGCCGGTGGACATCGCGCCCGCCTGCCAGGCGGTGTGGATGCGCGGCGCCTCGATCACCATGCTGCACCAGCCGACCCCGCGCACCGATCTGCAGGTGTGGGCGCACGACACCGAGACCGTGCTGGGCATGATCCAGGCGCGGGTCGTCATTCTGGGCGCGCCGTTCGAGATCGCGGAACCGCTACTGCGCGAACGCGGTATCGCGGTGGTGACCATCGCGGCCATGCGCACGGGTGAGCCGATCGAGCCGGTGCCGACCGGCGAGGACGATATCGCCCTGCAGCAGTTGACATCCGGATCCACCGGGTCGCCCAAGGCGGTGCAGATCACGCACGGCAACTTCTTCGTCAACGCCCACGCCATGTTCGATCGGGTGAAATTCCAGCTCGACGACGACGTGATGATCAGCTGGCTGCCGCTGTTCCACGACATGGGCATGGTCGGATTCCTCAGCGTGCCCATGCAATTCGGCGCCGAAGTGGTGTGCGTGACCCCGCTGGACTTCCTGACCCGCCCCATCCTGTGGGCCGAGTTGATCTCGAAGTATCGCGGAACCGTCACCGCCGCACCGAATTTCGCGTATTCGCTGCTGGCCCGCCGACTGCGCAACGCGGCCGACGGATCGGTCGATCTGAGCAGCGTCCGCTACATGTGGAACGGCGCGGAACCCGTCGAGGCCGACACCATGGACGCCCTCGCCGAGGCCGGAAAACGCTTCGGCCTCAACCCCATGGCCCTCACCCCCGTCTACGGCATGGCCGAGACCACCCTCGCGGTCTCCATCCCCGATCCGGGCCTCGGCCAGGTCCTCGACGTCGTCGACGCCGACCTGTTGGAAGCCCTCGGCAAAGCCGTCCCCATCCGCGATCCGGAACACCATCACGGCGGCGTGCGCCGCCTGCCGACCCTCGGCTACCTGGTCGACAACCTCGAGGGCCGGATCGTGGACGCCGAGCGCCGGCCCCTCCCGGTGCGCAGCGTCGGCGTCATCGAATTACGCGGCCCCGCAGTCACATCCGGCTACCTGACGGTGGACGGCTTCCGCGCCGCGCAGGACCCGCAGGGCTGGCTCGACACCGGCGACCTCGGCTACTTCACCGACGACGGGCTGGTGGTGGTGTGCGGCCGCATCAAGGACGTCATCATCATGGCGGGCCGCAATATCTTCCCCACCGATGTCGAGCGAGCGGCCCTGCGCGTCACGGGGGTTCGCCCCGGCAATGCGGTGGCCGTGCGCCTCGACGCCGGGCAGAAACGCGAAAGCTTCGCCGTCGTGGTCGAATCCAACGATCACCAGAATCCCGAGGAGGTCCACCGCATCGAGCACGACATCGTGCACGCGGTCTTCTCCGAGGTCGGGGTCCGGCCCCGCAGCGTGACCGTTCTCGGCCCGGGCGCACTGCCCAAGACCTCCTCCGGCAAGCTCCGGCGCTCGGCCACCGCCACCCACCTCGGCTGAGCCGGTCCGGGGGGGGTGGGTCGCGGCACCGGCTATTCCGTCCCGGCGACCAGGAGTTCGAGGGTCAGCTTCGGCATCTCCTTGGTGATGTACTGCAACCGCCACTTGTCGCTGAACAGCGCGAGCAGCGCGCCGTCGGTGCGGGTGAAGACCTCGACACCGCGCTGACGGTTCAGTTCCTCCGCCGATTCCGCGTCGGTGCGCCGGGCCAGCTGGTACGGCAAGTGATCGAGCTGGGTCTCGACATTGAACTCGGATTGCATTCGGGCCGTGACGACTTCGAACTGCATGGGACCGACCGCGGCCAGCACCGGCGACTGGTCACCGCGGGCGTCATTGCGCAGCACCTGCACCACGCCCTCGGAGTCGAGCTGGTCGATGGCCTTACGGAACTGCTTGTATTTGCCCGCGGTCTGGGCCCGCAACGTCGCGAAGTGCTCCGGCGCGAAGGACGGGATCGGCGGGAACTCGACCTTCTTGTCCACGAACAGGGTGTGCCCGGGAGCCAGCGCGGTGGCGTTGACCAGACCGACCACGTCACCGGGGTAGGCGGTGTCGACGGTGGTGCGTTCGCGGCCGAACACCGTCAGCGCGTACTTGGTGGCGAAGGGCCGCCCGGTCTGCGCGTGGGTCACCACCATGCCGCGCTCGAACTCACCGGAGACGATGCGCATGAACGCCAGCCGGTCGCGGTGCGCGGTGTCCATGCCCGCCTGCACCTTGAAGATGACAGCGCTGAACGGCGCGGTGGTATCGCGCGGATTGCCCTTGATGTCCTTGCGGCCGCGCGGCGGCGGCGCGAGCTCGACCAGGGTGTCGAGCAGCTGGCGCACACCGAAGTTCAGCATGGCGGAGGCATAGATGACCGGCGAGGTGTGCCCGGCCAGGAACAGTTCCTGATCGTGGTCCTGCCCCGCGGCCGAGAGCAGTTCGCTCTCCTCGGCGGCCGTGGTCCACACATCGCCCTCGCGCGCGGCGGCCTGCTCGGGCGTGAAGTGCTCCTCGGGGGCGATGGTCGCGCCGCCCGCGGTGCGGGTGAAGTGGATGTACTCGGTGGGCGTGCCCTCCTCGCCGCGGCGCAGCAGGCCGCGGAAGTCGCCGGCGATGCCGACCGGGAGGAACAGCGGGGTGGGGGTCAGGCCGATGCGCTCGACGATCTCGTCCAGCAGTTCCAGCGGCGCCTGGCCCGGGCGGTCCCACTTGTTGATGACGGTGATGACCGGGATGCCGCGATCGCGCGCGACCTGAAAGAGCTTGAGCGTCTGCGGTTCCAGGCCCTTGGCGGCATCGATGAGCATGACCGCCGCGTCCACCGCGGTGAGCACGCGGTAGGTGTCCTCCGAGAAGTCGGAGTGGCCGGGGGTGTCCACCAGGTTGATGACGCAGTCGCCGTACTCGAACTGCAGGGCCGTGGAGCTGACGGAGATACCGCGCGCCTTCTCCATCTCCATCCAGTCGGAGACGGTGGACCGGCGGCCGGCCTTGCCGTGGATCGCGCCCGCCTCGGAGATCATCTTGGCGTGCAGCGCCAGCGCCTCGGTGAGCGTCGACTTACCCGCGTCAGGGTGGGAGATCACCGCGAAGGTGCGCCGCCGCGCCGCCTCGTCGGCCAGCCGACCGGCGGTAGCTGAGGGGGCAGTCGGGGAACTCACGGGGGACTCCTTTTTGTGCAGACGAGGCAACCGCCCCAGGGTACGTGACCGGCCCCTCTGCCCGACCGGCCGGTCCAGCGCCGTCCGGGTCCGGCACGCTATTCGCCGGTTTGCCCTGCGAGGTGCCGGGCGACAGCCTGCGCGACCAGCGCATCGATATCGGCCCCCGGCGCGATCGCCTCGATACTGCGATTCGCGACCACCACCGCGATGCCGTGCAGCTGGGTCCACAGGCTCAGGGCCCGCTCGTCCGCGCCGTCGCGCACGCACTCGGCGACCAGTGCCCGCCAGCTCGCGAACATGGGCAGGGTTGTGTTCGCCCGCAGGTTCTCGCCCGCGCCCTCCAGCAGGTCGTGGCGGAACATGAGGGTGAACATCTCCGGCCGCGCGGCCGCGAAACCGATGTAGGCCAGGCAGGTGCGCCGCACCCGCGCCGGCGCCGTATCACCCTGCACCGCATCGATTTCGGTCCGCAGGTCGGCGTAGCCACGCGCGGCGATGGCGGCCAGCAGGGCACTGTGGGTGGGGAAATACCTCCGGGGGGCGCCGTGCGAGACCCCCGCCTCACGGGCGATGGCGCGGAGGCCGAGCTCGGCGGAGCCGACCTCCTCGAGCAGGGCGACACCCGCGGTCACCAGGCGTTCCCGCAGCGGCTCCAGCGAAGTCATGCGTCACATTCTCCCGATAGGGGTAGACAGTGTCTACTCCGGTCCGGTAGGAACAGTGAGTAGACATTGTCTACGGCCGCGATTCGGGAGGCATTCCATGTGGTACTGGCTACTGAAGCAGGTATTGGTGGGGCCGGTGCTGCGACTCCTCGGGCGACCGAAGATCGAAGGGCTGCACCATGTTCCGAAGGACGGACCGGTGATCATCGCGGCGAACCATCTGGCCGTGGTGGACTCGTTCTACCTGTGCCTGGTGCTGCGCCGCAGGGTCACCTTCATCGCCAAGCAGGAGTACTTCACCGGGAGCGGCTTCCGCGGCCGCATCAAACGCTTCGTCATGAATGCCACCGGCCAGGTGCCGGTGGATCGCAGCGGCGGCACCGCGGGATCGGATTCACTGGCCGCCGCGGTCCGCATTCTCAGGTCGGGCGGTATCTGGGGCATTCACCCGGAAGGGACCCGCTCACCCGATGGCCGCGTCTACCGGGGACGCACCGGCGCGGTCCGCGTCGCCATGGAGACCGGCGCTCCCGTCATCCCGGTCGTACTGTCCGGCACCGATCGGGTCAATCCGCGCAATCGGCGTTTGCTGCGCCCGGCCAAGGTGGGCATCTCCTTCGGCCACCCGCGCTATATCCCGCCCGCCGATCCGCCGGCCGTGCGCCGGGCCACCGACGAGCTGATGGCGGATATCGTGCGCCGCTCCGGCCGCCCGTACGTCGATTGCTACGCGGCCACGTTCAAGGCCGCGTAGCAGGTCGCCGACGCCGCGTAATCGATAGGGCCGCGGATATCGAGACGGCCCGGGAAAACAGAACGGCCGGTTGCTCGGACCCCCGCGCGGGTTCCGGGCAACCGGCCGCCAGCCAGAACGTCAGCTCACCGGGGAGGAGGCGCCGAGGCTGCTCAGGAGGTTGCTGATCAGCGGGATCAGCGAGCCCGCGCTACCGGTTCCCGTCGTGGTGGTGGTCGTCGTCGAGGGGTCGGAGACGGTGACATCCACCGGGCCGGAGGTCGGCACCGACTGGGAGCCGCCGCTCAGTACCACCCACAGGTGATGCGAGCCCGAGGTGGCCGGGGTCCACTGCACGGACGCCTGGGTGGAGCCCGAGGAGGTCGCCGAGCCGACCGACACCGTGGTGTTGGAGGCGTTGGTGTCGTACACGTTGGCGGTGACGCCGGGAACGCCGGTGATGATGTTGATGGTGTACGCCGTGCCGGTCTGGAAGTTGCTGCCGACCACGGTCATACCGTTGCTGGAGGTGTCCGCGGCGGCGAACGGGGCGGCGAGGGCGGCGGTGGCGGAGATGGCGGCGATGCCCGCAGCGCTCAGACCGAACCGGCGGATGTTCTTCATGTATCTGTTTCCTTACTTCGAAGACAAGCTACTCAGCGTGCCGATCAAATTGCCTAGCACCGGAGTGGCGTCTCCGCTACCGGAACCGGTATTACCGCGGAAAGCGATGACGACCACCCGAACCGGTCACGACAGCGAGGCAAACAGATAACCGACCGCCGGTTCAGTCCGGTTTCGTCAGCCGACCGAGGTAGCGGTGCCGCTGGCCGTCGAAGTGCCGTGGGCGCCCAGGCTGCTCAGAATGTTGTTGACGAGCGGGCCCAGGGTGGCCGAGCTGCTGCCGGTGCTGGTTCCGCCCGGGGTGGACGGGGGGCAGTTGGCATTCGAATCGGCCGCGGCGACCGGGGCGGTGAGGGCGACGGTGGCGGAGACGGCGGCGATGCCCACGGCACTCAGACCGAACCGGCGGATGTTCTTCATCAAACTGATCCTTACTCGGAAGACACGCTACTCAGCGTGTCGTTCGAATTGCCCGGCACCGGAAATGGGGGCACATTTCCCTACGGCGCAAAGCATTCCCCGCGAGGCGGAGTGATGCGAAATGGTAGTGTGTCAGATTGCGGGAAACAAGAGTGAAAATATTCCTGTGCAATTCCTGGGAACGCACGCCCCGCACCCGGCCATCGAGGGGGTGGCGCAGAGCCGTTCCGGCCGCGTGTTAGAGTCGTCAGGTTGTCTCGGCGAGGGTGCGGCACCCAATTGCCCACCGTGATCGACGCGGCTCGGCCTATACGGCCGTCCATGTTGGTCTTCGCCGACGAGCAGACCAACCTCAGCCAGGGCGGCCCCCGTCGCCTGGCGACACGCTGACATTACAGCCGGACGAGCCGTAGGGAGTAGACAGTCATGTCCGACGCCAACCTTCTCGAAGCCACCGTACGCACCGAGTTCGGTAAGGGCGCTGCCCGCCGTACCCGCCGCGACGGCAATGTCCCGGCCGTGCTCTACGGCCACAACGAGGAGCCGCAGCACCTGTCGGTGAACGCCCAGGCGTTCGCTGCCATCCTGCGTGAGCACGGCACCAACGCCGTCCTGAACCTCGACATCAACGGCAAGAAGCAGCTGGCGCTGACCAAGTCGGTCGTCGTCCACCCGATCCGCCGCTACATCGAGCACGCCGACCTGCTGATCGTGCGCCGCGGCGAGAAGGTCACCGCCGACGTGCTCGTCGCCCTGGTCGGCGATGCCGCCTCCGGCACCCTGGTCACCCAGGACGCCACCACCCTGTCCATCGAGGCCGAGGCGCTGAACATCCCCGAGTCCATCGAGGTCTCGATCGAGGGCGCCGAGGCCGGCACCCAGATCACCGCCGGCCAGATCGAGCTGCCGAAGGGTGTCACCCTGGCCGGTGACGCCGAGGCCCTGATCGTCAACATCATCGCCGCCCCGGCCGCCGCCGCCGAGGAAGAGGCCGCCGCTTCCGAGGAAGCCGCGGAGTAACTCCCTACTCCCACAACGGTTCTCGATGACCGAGGCAACGGCCGGGCCCGCGCTGGTGGTCGGTCTGGGTAATCCCGGATCCGAATACGAGCGCACCCGGCACAATGTCGGTTTCCTGGTCGCCGATGTGCTCGCGGAGCGCGTCGGCGGCCGTTTCACCGTGCACAAGAAGTCCGGCGCGGATCTGCTCGAGGCCCGCCTGGACGGGCGCAAGGTGCTGCTGGCCAAGCCGCGCACCTACATGAACCTGTCCGGGCGGCCCGTCGCGGCGCTGGCCAAATTCTTCTCCGTGCCCGCCACCGAGGTGATCGTCGTCCACGACGAGCTCGACCTCCCCTTCGGCGCCATCCGTCTCAAGCGCGGTGGCGGCGAGGGCGGGCACAATGGGCTGCGCTCCATCTCGCAGGCCCTCACCACCAAGGACTATCTGCGCGTCCGCTTCGGCATCGGCCGCCCGCCGGGCCGCCAGGATCCCGCGGACTACGTCCTCAAGCCCTTCTCCGCGCCGGAACGCAAAGAGGTTCCGGTGATCGTCGAGCAGACCGCCGACGCGGTCGAACTGCTGCTGCGCGTGGGCTTGGAAACCGCGCAGAACCAGCTGCACTGACGCACAACGCATTCGGCGCCGGGAAGTGACACGTTCGCTGTGGTGAGCAGCGACCCGATGCCGTCAGCCCATCGTGGCCGTCCCGTCCGAGCTGGGTTCGGTGCGCGGCGATTCCGCGGGTTCGCGGGCGATCAGCCCCCAGCGGCTCGAGGTCAGGCGCAGGCTGGGCAGATCCGACAGCGACAGCACCACCTCATAGGTGCGCTCGTATCCGGTGTGCGCGATGCGCCACTGCCCGTCGTCGCAGCGGACGTAGCGGTCCGTATAGAACGCCGCGCCGCGGAGCAGCATGTTGTGCCCCGGGATGAGGACGGTGTCGGCCAGGTACCAGGTGCCGGTCGCCTCGTCGCCGTGAACGTCGATTTCCGGGTGGTCGCAGCGGTGTTCGGTGATGACGTGCGGGCCCAGGGTGTTGCGCATGAAGGCCAGGAAGGCGTCGCGCGATTCGAACTGGAGGTACTCGCTGTAGGTGGCGGTGGCCTCCGGAATCATCGTGTCGGCGAACTCCTCCCACGCCTTCGTGTCGAGCGCGCGCAGGTAACGGAACTTCAGCCGGCTGATCGCCGCGACGGCATCGGAATCCATACCTTCAACCATCCCATCAGGTGTAGGAAACCTTCAGGGATCGGCACGGATTTGTACCAGATCGCTATCAGCCGGATACCGACTCAGCCGTTGATGCTGAAGCAGGTGTTGCAGAAATCCTCGCCGAACTCGGTCAGTCGCAGACTCTTTCGCACGATCTTGGGCACGCGACCGGCCTTCTTCAGCGCCTGCTCCACGACGGGCTGCACCTCGAGCACCATGTATCGCGACAAAACGACCGGATCTTCCGAGGTCATGGTGAGGCCGAGGCGGTTCAGATTGATCAGGTAGTGCCGGGCCCGGTCCGGGTAGCGGACGCCGGACTGCTCCGGAACCGAGGTCAGGTCCCCTGCGACCAGTTCGGAACCGATGCCCAGCGGCCGGTTGGTACGGACGTCCACCGACGGCTGCGGACCCTGCAGCGCCATGAAGCGCAGAATCCGGGCCTCGTCGGGGGCGAGCTGATCGAGGATCCGGTCGTAGGCCGGGTGCACGTCCTCGGTGAAATAGACGTCGGCAGACCGGGCCAGCAGCGCGTCGCCGCGCCGGCGCAGGTCCTCGTTGGTGACCGAGCGCACCAGGCCGTTGGTGATGGCCTGCTGCGGCGCGCCCATGGGAGTCGGTACGTAACTGACGATCTCGCGCACCGAACCCTCGGTGACACCGAGCGCGCTACGCGCGATGGACCGCAGCGCCGCCCCCGTGCGCTCGGCGATATCGGCCGACGACTCGCCGTCCAGCGCGGCCTGGGTCAGCTGTTTGGTGATCTCGAAGCTGGTGCCGACCGCCCACTCGGTCCCCCGCACCGCGGTGCCGACCGCCAGGCCGGCGGCCCGGAAGGCGCCGCGGATCAGCCGGGCCTCATTGCTGATCTGCCGCTTCTCCACATCCGAACTGCGTTCCACGGCACGGGGTCCCGGACGGGCCACGTCCTGCCCCGGGATCCTGTCTTCCGCCACGTCCATCTCCGAATATCGCCAGGTGAACACAATCGTCCACAGATTATTGCCCCCGACGGACCTTCGGGCACGTTGAACCCGCGAGCCAGACGAAGGTTACCCCAGTCCACGTCCGCCGCAGAACGACGCACATGACCCCCAACACGACCGCACAGCGCGCGATATGGATGTGGTCCGTGCCATTCTCGTGTTCCTATCGAGAGAGAGGAACATCGAGCCCGGCCAGTGTGACTGAGATCTCCGACTCAGACACTCCCCGCTGGACTCGATTCCTAAAGAACCAGTAAGGTCCGAACCGCCGAGGGGTTGTCAACGCCAACGGCGGTGCGTTGCGGGTCGGCAGGAGGGTGTCGTGCTGGAAAGTGTTTTTGGGGTGCGTCCGACCATCCTCTTGGAATTGATCACCATCCCGTTGTTCACGGGTGTGATCGGCTATATCACCAACTGGACCGGTGTGCTCATGCTGTTCAAGCCGATCCGGTTCCACGGATTCCGGCTGCCGGGGCTGGCGGCGTTGTTTCCATTGCTGCCCAAGCGCATTCAGGTGCTGCCGTTGCTGCAGTACGACGGCCGGATCGGCTGGCAGGGGATCGTGCCGTCGCGGGCGGACAAGATGGCCAGCATCGCGGTGGACAAAGGGCTGGCGAAACTCGGCAGCGTCGCGGATTTCTATCGGGAACTGGAACCCGACAAGCTCGCTGAACATTTTGTTGAAATTGCGGACCTTCAGATTCGCGACATTGTCGAGGACATCCTGAAGCGCGAACACCCGCAGCTCTGGTACAACCTGCCGACCGGTCTGCGTGAGATGGTGCACAGCCGCGTGCGCGAACAGTTGCCCGATATTCTCCGGGAACTCACCGATGAACTCGGCAAGAACATCGATCAGCTGCTGGACGTCAAGTCGATGACCATTCGCTACTTCCAGGCGCGGCCGCAGATGCTGAACTCCGTGTTCCAGGTGCTGGGCGCCAAGGAACTGCGATTCATGCAGAACTTCGGCTTCTACTTCGGTGCGCCCATGGGTCTGGTGCTGGTCGCCATCCTGCACTTCACCGGCTGGTCGTCGCTGGTGGTGCTGCCGGTCGGCGGGGTGATCATCGGCTGGGTGGTGAACTGGATCGGCATCAACCTGATCTTCGAACCGGCCTACCCGAAGTGGTGGTGCCCGTGGCGGCAGGGCCTGCTCATCAAGCGGCAGCCGGAGATCACCGAGGGGTACGCGGCCCTGGTGGCCAGCGAGATCATGACGGTCGCCAATATCGGTGACGAGCTGCTCAACGGTCCGCGTGCCGACCGCACCATGCAGATGCTCCAGGACACCCTCAAGCCGGCGGCCGACCGGGCGCTCGGACCGGCCCGATCGGTGGTCAAGTTCGCGCTGGGCAGCCGCGAGTACGACTCGCTGCAGGACACCTTCACCTCCGAGGCGATGACCATCGCGCCGATCGCCTTCGCCGACCCGGCCTTCAATGTGCAGCAGGGCAAGCAGGTGCAGGAGTACATCGCCAAACAAATGTCGGCGCTGCCCCCGCCGGAGTTCGTGGACATGCTGCGTTCGGCCATCAAACAGGACGAATGGCTTTTGTTCGTCCATGGCGGCGCGCTGGGCCTGTTCGCCGGTTACGCTCACCTCCTGATCTTCGGAACAGGAGTGGCCACCTCATGGATATGACCGACCCGTCCACCGGTGGGCGCGCCGAATCAGGTTCGGGCGAGGACGATCCCGCCGATACCGGCACCGACATCGCTGTTCGCCAGGCCGCGCCGCTGCCGGTGCCGATCGACACGACCGAGCGCCGGGGCGCGGCCGGGCCGGTGCGCGCCGCCACCGGGGTGGTGCGAGTGGCGATGTCGGCCGCGGTCGAGGCGAGCTTCTGGAGCCTGCAGACCGCGCTGGGCGTGACCTCGGTGGTGCTGCGCGGCAGCATGGCCGGGCAGCCGCCGCGCGAGATCCTCTCCGATGCCGGTGCGCAGGTGCGGCATTCGGTCCGGCAGGCGCTGGGCGTGACCGCGCCCGAGGCCGCCGAGATCGCCCCCGAGTCCAGTCCCGCCAGCGTGCTGCGCGCCCGCGGCGCCGAATTGCTGCGCCGCTCCGCCGATTTCCACACCGAGGACGACAACCACCATCACACCGCCTACGCCCGCATCCTGGGCGAGCTCGCGCCCGACGAGGCGCGCGTGGTGCGGCACCTGTACCTGGACGGGCCGCAGCCCGCGGTGGAGGTGAAGACCGGGCGGACCGCCTACCGTGGCGTTTTCAACCTGCTGGGCGAGGATGCGGCGCTGCGGTATCCGAACCGGATCGATGAATACCTGACGAATCTGGACCGGCTGGGCCTGATCGACATCACCCGCGAGGCACTGGGCAATCCGAACCGCTACCAGTTGCTCGAGGCCATGCCGGAGGTACGCCGGCTGCTCAAGCGAGCCAGCTTCGGCACCAAGGTGATGTACCGGACGATCGAATTGACCTCGTTCGGCGCTGGATTCACCCGCACCTGCCTCCCAGTCCCGTCCCTGGACCCGCAGGTGCTCGAACAGCACGGGTAAAGCTCCGGTTGCGCCCCGCGCAACGCGTATGCCAGGGCGACAACTGATTTCGTGACGGTTGGGGTAACTCACCGGGTACGTCCAAAATCGGTTCGCCCCCCAACCGCCGGCACGGATGCGTGGCGGATAACGACTACCGCAGCCCGCTGAAGGCTCGGGGAGGCGGGCTAGCCATTGTCGGCCAACTCGAGCCAGCGCTCCTCGGTGGCTTCCTTTTCCGCTTGTACCTGCTTGAGTTCCGCGCCGAGCGTGACCAGCTTGTCCGGCTCGGTGGCCGCCTCGGCCAGGGCCGCGTGCAGCTTGTCCTCGCGGTCGGTGAGTTTTTCCAGAGCGCGTTCCAGCTTGGCCAGCTCCTTGCGGGCCGCGCGGTAGGCGGCCGAATCCGTCGCCGGGGCGGCGGAATTCGCGCCGGCCGGGGACGCGGCCCTGACCGGAGCGGCCGTCTTGCCCGCGGTGAGGCCGGCGCGCTTGCGCAGATACTCCTCGATGCCGCCGGGCAGGTTGGTGAGCTTGCCGTCGCCGAACAGCGCCCAGGTGGAGTCGCAGATGCGCTCGATCAGGTAGCGGTCGTGGGAGATCACCACCAGGGTGCCCGCCCAGCCGTCGAGCATGTCCTCGAGCTGCTGGAGGGTGTCGATGTCGAGGTCGTTGGTGGGCTCGTCGAGCAGCAGCACATTGGGCTCGGCCATGAGGATGCGGGTCAGCTGCAGGCGGCGGCGTTCGCCACCGGACAGGTCGCCGACCGGGGTGCGCTGCTTGGCCGGGGTGAAGCCGAGCCGCTCGGCCAGCTGGCCGGCGCTGATCTCCTTGTCACCCAGCATCATGCGCTGCGCCACGTCCTGGACCGCCTCCAGCAAGCGCATGTTCAGCGGCAGGTCGTCGAGTTCCTGACGCAGCCAGCCGATCTTGACGGTCTGGCCCTGGATCCGCTTGCCGGACTTCGGGTCCGCGTCGCCGGCGAGCGCGCGCAGCAGCGTGGTCTTGCCCGACCCGTTCACGCCGACCAGGCCGACGCGTTCGCCCGGGGCGAGCCGCCAGGTCAGATCGGTCACCAGTTCCCGGCCGTCCGGGGTGGCGAGGGTGGCGTCCTCGAGCTCGATCACCACGCGGCCCAGGCGCTTTCGCGCGAAGGAGGCCAGCTCGACGGTGTCGCGCGGCGGCGGCACATTCGCGATCAGGGCCTCGGCGGCCTCGATGCGGTAGCGCGGCTTGGAGGTCCGGGCGGGCGCGCCGCGGCGCAGCCACGCGAGTTCCTTGCGGGCCAGGTTCTGGCGGCGGGCCTCGCTGGCGTCGGCCTGGCGGACACGTTCGGCACGGGCGAAGATCCAGTCGTTGTAGCCGCCCTCGTAGGTCTCGACCCGGCCGCCCTGCACCTCCCAGGTGCGGGTGGCGACGGTGTCGAGGAACCAGCGGTCGTGGGTGACGACCACCAGCGCGCTGCGGCGGTTCAGCAGGTGCTCGGCCAGCCACTGCACGCCCTCGACATCGAGGTGGTTGGTGGGCTCGTCGAGGACCAGCAGGTCGAGGTCGCGGACCAGGGCGGCGGCCAGGGCGGTGCGGCGGCGCTCGCCGCCGGAGAGGTTGGCCACGGGGGTGTCCATGCCGAGGTCGGCGATGCCGATGCCCTCGACCACGGACCGGATGCGCGGATTGGCGGCCCATTCGTGTTCGGCGACACCGTCGGTGCGCTGATCCTCGGCCAGGCCCGCGAGCACGACCTCGCCGACGGTCGCGCCCTCGGGCAGCATGCCGCGCTGGGTGACGACGGCCATGCGCAGATCACCGCGACGGCTGACGCGCCCCGAGTCGGGCTCCTCGATTCCGGTCAGCACTTCCAGCAGCGTGGTTTTGCCACCGCCGTTGAGACCGACGACACCGATCCGCTCCCCCTCCTGAACCCCGAGAGAGATTTTGTCGAGCAGCGGCTTGATACCGAAGCTCTTGGAGACCGCTTCCAGGTTGATCAGATTGGCCATGAATCCTCTGTGTCGTCGATGCTTGCCCTGGGCAAGCCTACCGAGCGACCGGGACCACCCCGATGTCAGCGCTTGGCGGCGTCCGGGGAATCGGTGATGCGGCGGGCGCCCGGGACCGGGCCGTGGGCGGTACGGACGCTGCGGCTGACTCCGGCGCCCGCGAGTTCGGCGGCGACGGTGACCGCGGCCTCCTCGCCCTCGCACAGGAAGGCGCAGGTCGGGCCGGAGCCGGAGACGATGCCCGCGAGGGCTCCGGCGGTGACGCCCGCGCGCAGGGTGCGGCGCAGTTCGGGTTTCAGCGAGAGCGCCGCGGCCTGGAGGTCGTTGCCGAGCAGCGGGGCGAGCTGTTTGGCCTCGCCGGAGGCCAGCGCCTGCAACAGCTCCTCCGGGCTGCCGAGTCGCGGCGGGTCGCCGACTTCGCGCAGGCGGTCGAGTTCGCGGAAGACGGCCGGGGTGGACAAGCCGTCCTTGGCCAGGGCCAGCACCCAGTGAAAGGTGTTGCGGGACAACACCGGCAGCAGTTCCTCGCCGCGGCCGCGGCCGAGGGCGGTGCCGCCGTGCAGGGAGAAGGGGACGTCGCTGCCGAGTTCGGCTGCGATATCGGACAATTCGGTGCGCCCGAGGCCGAGTTCCCACAGGTCGTTCAGACCGACCAGGGCCGCCGCGGCGTCGGCGCTACCGCCGGCCATGCCGCCCGCCACCGGAATGCCCTTGGTGATGGCGAATTCCACCAGCGGGGCGCGTCCGGCCATATCGGCCAGCTTGACGGCGGCCTGCCAGACCAGATTGCCGCGATCGGTGGGAACCTCGTCGGCCCCCTCACCGACAACCTTGACGCGTAGCGCCGAGGACGGCGAGATCTGCACGTCGTCGCTGAGCGATAACGCCTGGAACACCGTGGTGAGGTCGTGGTAGCCGTCCTCGCGCAGGTCGCCCACCCCGAGGTGCAGATTCACCTTCGCGGGCGCGCGCACGACGAGGGGGCTGGGCACAACTGAGAGCACGCGCACAGCCTAGTCGACAGATTTCCCGTTCGAATACTTGCGCAGGGTACCCATGGGGGGTATGTTTCTGGATGTCGGGGATACCCCCTCACCGTATGAACAGCGAGCGAAGGAGACCACCATGGCCACCAGCACCTACACCGTCACCGGCATGACCTGCGGCCACTGCGTCGGTTCGGTGCAGCAGGAGATCGGCAAGATCGACGGTGTCACCAGCGTGGATGTGGATCTCGCCACCGGCCTGGTCACCGTCGAGTCCGGCGCCGCGCTCGCCGACGCCGATGTGGTCGCCGCCGTCGACGAAGCGGGTTACGAGGTGACGGTGTGAACGATCGGCTGAAGTTCGCCGCCTTCGGCGGCGGACTGGTCGTCTTGTTCGGAGCCGCGCTCGGCATCGGCGCCCTGGTGGGCGACCGGTCCGGCGCGGCCCCGGCCGAGGCCGCCCCCGACCACAGTCGGCACGAAGCCGCCGCGGCGACGGGCCTGCAGGACAGCCTCTCCGGCTACACCCTCGGCGATATCAGCGCCCCCGCCGCCCCCGATCAGCAAGGCGCACTGCAATTCCGGATCACCGGACCGCAGGGCGCCGTCACCCGCTACGACGACCTGCACGAGAAGGACCTGCACCTGATCGTGGTCCGCTCGGACGCGAGCCAGTTCCGGCACGTGCATCCGACCCGGGCGGCCGACGGCACCTGGTCCATCGACTGGAAGTGGGCCGAACCCGGCAGCTACCGCGTGTTCGCCGACTTCTCCCCCGCCGGCGGGCCCGGCGAACTGGTGCTCAGCCGCACCATCGCGGTCGCGGGGAACGTGACCGGCAAGCCACTGCCGGCGGTCGCGAAGACCGCCGAGGTGGACGGCTACCGTGTCACCCTCGACGGTGACCTGACCACCGCGGGCAGCGAACTCACCTTCACCGTCACCCGCGACGGCAAGCCGGTGACCGATCTGCAGCCCTACCTGGGCGCGTACGCTCACCTGGTAGCGCTGCGGGCCACGGACCTGGCCTACCTGCACGTCCACCCCGAGGGCGAGGTCGGCAAGACCGCACCCGGCCCCGATGTCGTCTTCCACGCCGAAGCACCGAGTGACGGCAACTACCGCCTGTACCTGGACTTCCAGCACGGCGGCGCGGTGCACACCGCGGAATTCACCGACGAAGCATCCACTGCCGCATCCGATTCGGATGCGCCCGCCCACCACGGAGGAGGTCACTCATGAGCGCCCCGGCGCCCGAGCGTTCGATCGAACTCGATATCGGTGGGATGACCTGTGCCTCCTGCGCGGCCCGGATCGAGAAGAAGCTCAACCGCATGGACGGCGTCACCGCGTCCGTGAACTACGCGACCGAGAAGGCGAAGGTCAGCTTCCCGGAGTCGGTGACGACCGATGACCTGATCGCCAAGGTCGTCGACACCGGCTACACCGCCGCCGTGCACCACACCGAACCGGTGAAAACCGAGGCGGCCGAATCCGATTCGGCCCCGTCGGCGGCGGATCAGTTGCGGCACAGGCTGTTGGTGACGCTGGCGCTGGCCGTGCCCGTGGTCGCCATGGGCATGTTCCCGCTGCTGCAGTTCACCAACTGGCAGTGGCTGTCGCTGACCCTGACCGCGCCCATCGTGGTGTGGGGCGGGTCGCAGTTCCACCGGGCCGCGTGGGTGAACGCCAAGCACGGCGCGGCCACCATGGACACGCTGATCTCGCTGGGCACGCTGGCCGCCTTCGGCTGGTCGGTGTACGCGCTGTTCTGGGGCACGGCCGGCATGCCCGGCATGAAGCACCCGTTCATCCTGGCCATCGAGCGCGGCGACTCGTCGTCGGCGCTGTACTTCGAGGTGGCGGCGACGCTGATCACCGCGATTCTGGCGGGCCGCTACTTCGAGACCCGGTCCAAGGAGAAGGCGGGATCCGCGCTGCGGGCGCTGCTGGAGCTGGGCGCGAAGGACGTGTCGGTGCTGCGGGCCGGTGTCGAAACCCGCATCCCCGTCGGCGATCTGCGGGTCGGCGAGGAGTTCCTGGTTCGTCCCGGCGAGAAGGTCGCCACCGACGGTGTGGTGGTGAGCGGCAGTTCGGCGCTCGACATGAGCATGCTGACCGGCGAATCGGTGCCGGTCGAGGTGGGTCCCGGTGATCAGGTGGTGGGCGCGACCGTGAACGCGGGCGGCCTGCTGACCGTGCGCGCCACGCGGGTCGGCGCGGACACCCAGCTGGCGCAGATGGCGGCGCTGGTGGAGGAGGCACAGAACGGCAAGGCTCCCGTGCAGCGGCTGGCCGATCAGGTGGCGGGCGTGTTCGTGCCGATCGTCATCGCGATCGCGGTGGCGGCGCTGGGCTTCTGGCTCGGCACCGGCGCGGCCGTGGCGACCGCGTTCGGCGCGGCGGTGGCGGTGCTGATCATCGCCTGCCCGTGCGCCCTCGGCTTGGCCACGCCCACGGCTCTGCTCGTGGGCACCGGACGCGGCGCGCAGCTGGGCATCCTGATCAAGGGCCCGCAGGTGCTGGAGTCGACGCGGCGCATCGACACCGTGGTGCTGGACAAGACCGGCACCGTCACCACCGGCAAGATGACGCTCGCCGAGGCGATTCCGGGCGCCGGCGTGGATGCCGACGAGCTGCTGTCGGTGGCCGCGGCCGTCGAGCACGGCTCCGAGCACCCGGTCGCCAGGGCCGTGGTCGCCGGTGCGGCCGAGCGCGGACTCGACACCGAGCAGGTGGAGCAGTTCGTCAGCCACGGCGGCAAGGGTGTGCAGGGTCTGGTCGGCGAGCGGGCGGTGGTCATCGGACGCGTCGAGTTGCTCGAGGACTGGTCCATCGCGCTGCCGGAGTCCTTGGCGGACGCCAAGATCCGGGCCGAGCGGGCGGGCAGGACAGCCATTCTGGTGGCCTGGGACGGGCAGGCGCGCGGCGTGCTGGTCATCGCCGACGCGGTGAAACCCACCAGCGCCCAGGCGATCTCGGAGATGAAGGCGCTCGGCCTCACCCCGGTGCTGCTGACCGGCGACAATGCGGCCACCGCCCGCACGGTCGCGGATCAGGTGGGCATCGAGCAGGTCATCGCAGAGGTGCTGCCCAGCGACAAGCTGGACGTGGTCAAGCAGCTGCAGTACGAGGGCAAGGTGGTCGCCATGGTCGGCGACGGCGTCAATGACGCGGCCGCCCTGGCCCAGGCCGATCTGGGCCTGGCCATGGGCACCGGGACCGACGTCGCCATCCAGGCCGCCGATCTCACCCTGGTGCGTGACGACCTGCGCGCGGTGCCGACCTCGATCAAGCTGTCGCGGGCCACGCTGCGGACGATCAAGGGAAATCTGTTCTGGGCCTTCGGTTACAACGTGGCCGCCATCCCGCTGGCCGCCGCCGGCCTGCTGAACCCGATGCTCGCCGGCGCCGCCATGGCGCTGTCCAGCGTGTTCGTGGTCAGCAACAGCCTGCGACTGCGCCGCTTTCGCGGATGAGGGACACCGATCGCTCGTCCCGCGATACCGGCAGGGCCGCCCCGATCACCGGATCCGGGCGGCCCTGTCGCATCGTGTTGAATGGCGGGTGACCACCGCCGTCCCCTCGCGAGGAGCCCCGTTGACCACCATCGCCGAATACCTGGCCGCCGCCCAGATCGAGGCCGCCCCGGTCGACCCCGCAGCTCCCGGCGCCCCCAAGGTCGCCGTCGGCATTCCCGAAGGCTGGCAGCAGGTTCCGCCGAGCATGTTCCCCGGCTCCTACGGTGTCTGGACCCAGACCCCGGTGAACGGCTGGGCCGACAACGCGGTCGTCCTGGTCGCCACGTTCACCCCGCCCGTCGATGCCCGCGAACTGCTCACCCACGCCTTCGACGACGCCCGCCGGCTCCCCGGCTGGGAGGACCTCGAAACCGACACCACCGACTTCGAGGGCTGGCCGTCCGCCGGCATCACCGGCACCTACAACGTCGAGCAGCTCACCCTCTGGGCCTACAACCGCTACATCATCCTCGAGTCCGAGAACGGCCAGTACCTGGTCCAGCTCACCATCACCACCCGCAGCGACAGCGACGGCGCCGGCCCCACCACCTTGCTCCAGGGCCTGTCCATCTCGGCCTGACCCGCCGCCTAGCGCGGCTCGAGCTTGCTCGAGCCGCGCCTGCCGCGCAGCCGTCGAACCGCCCGGAATGCCAACCGGCCCAGCCCGATCAGCACGATCAGCAGCACGATGAAGGCGACCACCGGTACCGCCAGCGCCAAAATGGTGAGAGCCAGTGAGACTCCGTCCTCGGCGGTGGAAACCACTGGATTCCCCACGCCCACAGTCGTTCCCGTGACCAGCGGTCGCGCCACCGTCCGACCGGCATGGACGCTGCCCGCGGTGACGGCGCCCAGGACGGCGGCGACCGCGAGCGGCAGATGCGAGGACAGACTGGTCTCGGCCGTGAACAGGATCGCCCCCGACACCGGAGCCACGAGCGTCCCGACGCCGTGCAACACCGAATCCAAGGCCGGGATCTTGTCCCCCACGAGATCGAGCACCAACAGCACCGCGATACCGATCAACGCCGGGGTCGACGACAACCACCCGTACGAGCTCCCCAGATCGATCCACCCGGCCCGATCCGCGACCCCCACCACCAGCAGCGGCAGCCAAGCATTCAATCCCGCCGCCCCCGAGAGCCCGAAGGCCCCGAGAACCGCCCCTACAGCCGACGTGATCTCCATGCCCCCAGTGTGAGCGCCGAAGCCCCGGAGAGCCGGATACCACGATTGGCGAGTAGCGTGGAGTGGCGGTTTGCCGACCAGTTGCCTTATCCCCGCGGTATACGTGAGGAAGGACGAGAGTCATGAAGCGAGGCGCACTGAAGATCGCGGCAGCACCGATCCTGCCGTTGTTGGCATTCTTGGTACCGGCCGGTCCAGCGACTGCGGACCCGGTGAATTTCGATTCGGCTCAGGTCACCGGTTCCACGCCGGGGTGCTCGGGCACGGCCGACGCCCAGCTGTCGGCCAATCAGGGTCAAACCGGCGATAGCTTCGTCGACAGCTCGGCCACGGTGACGGTGAACTTCACCCCCGACACCAATACCCTCGACTCGTTGCTGGCATCGCCCGGAAGCTGCGAAGTCTCCACCACCGTCACCATGCAGAACCTGGACAACGGCACGAGCACGACCGAGACGAAAACCACCGAGTACGACAGCCATTACGGCTGGCACGCCGCCTTCTTCACCCTCGAAGGCTCGGGCCGGGTTTCCGCCCAGGTGAGCACGAACCCCAGCCCATCCGAGCTGACCATCGACGTCCCCGCACCGATCTGATCACGACCCAGCACACCCGGACAGACCGGGTGCCATAACCGCACGCTGCCGGCAAACCGCGAAGAATCCCGCACGTCGATCTTCCGCGTGACCGCGTCGACCGCTTCGGCCGGCGCGGTCACCCGTGGACGTGTGACGGAAATTCGCTCGACCGCGCCGACGGACTGATCACCCGAGTCTTCGGCTCATTCCTGCTGGGCGAGGCGGACGTAGGCGGCCGTGTCGAGGGTTTCACCGCGGGCGGTGGGCGCGATTCCGGCTGCGGTGAGGCGCTTTTCGGCTTCGGCGGCGGAACCGGCCCAGCCCGCGAGGGCGGCGCGGAGGGTCTTGCGGCGCTGGGCGAAGGCGGCGTCGATGACGGCGTAGACGCGCCGGCGGAAGGATTCGTCCTGGGGCCAGGGGGATTCGGGGAAGCGGTCGATGCGGACCAGTCCCGATTCGACCTGGGGTACGGGCCAGAAGATCTGGCGGCCAACGGTTCCGGCGCGGCGGACCGTCCCGAAGAAGCCCGCCTTGACGCTCGGCACGCCGTAGATGCGGCCGCCGGGAGTGGCGGCGAGGCGGTCGGCCACTTCCAGCTGCACCATGACGAGAGTGGTTCGGATGCTGGGGAATTCGGCCAGCAGATGCAGCAACACCGGTACGGCCACGTTATAGGGCAGGTTGGCCACCAGCGCGGTCGGCGCGGCGGGCAGGTCGGCGTGGGTGACCTTCATGGCGTCCATGGGGACGACGGTCAGCCGATCGGCGAGCTCGGGGGCGCGGGCGGCCGCGGTCTGCGGCAGGTGGGCCGCGAGGGTCGGGTCGATCTCGACGGCGATGACCCGGTCGACCACGTCGAGCAGCGCCAGGGTCAGCGAGCCCAGGCCGGGACCGACCTCGAGCACGGTGTCGTCGCGGTGGACGCCCGCGGTGGCGACGATGCGGCGCATGGTGTTGGCGTCGTGGACGAAATTCTGCCCGAGCTGCTTGGTCGGGCGGACGCCGAAACGCTCGGCCAGCTCACGCACTTCGGCGGGCCCCAGCAGGGCGGCTTTTCCACGACCGGCGACTTCGGGTTCGGACATTCTGGAAAACCTATCAAGCTGCGTGAATCACCCGGCACCCGGTCACACCGCGAGGGCGATGGCGCGCGGAGTCTAACACTGGAGTTAGCTATGCATTTGCCATCTCGCTCGTGCGGGCGTGGCGGCCGCGCGCGCCGGACCAAATCCGCCATGTCGCACGGTCTTTCACCAGGTATCCGAGTAGCGTCGCCCCCTGGGAACACAACCGTGAAGGAGAGTGCATGCCCGCTCGGCGGATTCGACGGCTCGTCCTGGGCGCGACGCTGCTGACCGCGGCGGTCACGCTGCCCGCGGGACCGGCGAATGCGGACACGGCCCCGGGACTGGACCGCTTCTACCACCAGACACTGGAGTGGAAGCCGTGCGACAACGCGGCCCTCGACACCGCCGGCGCGCGGTGCGCGGGCGTCCTGGTCCCGCTCGACTACAACAATCCCGACGGTCGCACGCTCACCGTCGCGATCTCCCGCATCGCCGCCACCGACCCGGCGCGCCGGCGTGGCATCCTGGTCACCAATCCGGGCGGTCCGGGCGGCGCCGGCCTGGCGATGACGGTCAACACCCAGAAGGCCATGACCGCGGATGTCCGCGCGCAGTACGACCTGATCGGCATGGACCCGCGCGGCATCGGCCGCTCCGACGCCGTCAATTGCACGATTCCGGTGCCCACCATGCTCTTCTCCGCCGGATTCGACGTGTTCGGCTATGCCCGCGACACCGCCGTGGCCGCGGCGCTGGCCACCGCGTGCGTGGCCACCGACCCGGAGAAGGCCCGCAAGATCACGACTCGCAATACCGCGCGTGACATGGACCTCATCCGAAGCCTGCTCGGTGAAAAGAAGCTCAACTACTTCGGCGCGTCCTACGGCACCTACCTGGGCGCGGTCTACACCCAGATGTTCGGCGACCACACCGACCGCATGGTCTTCGACAGTGCCGTCGACCCGGACCGCTACTACGTCGGGCTCTACCAGGACATGGGCGCGATCAACGAGTACGCCCTCGACGACTGGGCGAAATGGGCGGCCCGCCACGACGATCAGTACCACTTCGGCAGCACCCCGGAGGCGGTGCGCGCCTGGGTCGAGGACCTCATCCGGCGGTCCGCGGGTCACGAGATCTACGGCAGCGGGTACCTGGTCGACGAGCACACCATTCCCATGATGCTGCTGGCGCTGCTGCCGAACCCGCAGCTGAACCCCAATCTCGCCGAGGTGCTCACCATGGTGGCATCGGGCGTGGCGGGCGGCCCCATCGACATGGACGCGCTGAAGGCCAAGATCGTCGCCGTGGTGCCGCTGGAGGCTGCCGGCATGGCCGCCATCTTGTGCGGCGACAAGGCCGCGCCGCGCGATCCCGCCTGGTACTACGGCAATGTCGAGGCCGCGCGGCCGACGCAGCCGGTGTTCGGGGCATTCGCCAACAACATCACCGCCTGCGCCTTCTGGCCGGACCCGGTGGAACCGCCCACCGAGATCCACAATGCGACCTCGGTGCTGATCTTGGCCAATGTTCACGACACCCGCACCGCATACTCGGAAGCGCTTGCGCTGCACGCGGATCTGACCGGGTCCCGTCTGGTGACACTGGCGGACACCAGGATTCACGGCGCGTTCCGGCCGGACCTGAGCCCGTGCCTGAACAACATCGTGAACACCTACTTCGCCACCGGTGTCCGCCCGGACCAGGACGTCACCTGCGAACCCGATTTCGGCTGGTTCCCGAAGTAAGTCGTTGGGGGCCCGGGGTTTTCACCCCGAGCCCCCCGACGAGATCACGCGACCATCGTCACGGCACGGTGGGCGTGGCCAGGATCCGATCGCTGAACGCGCCGATGGCATCCCACATCTGCGGGTTCAACTGGACGTGGGTGCCGGTGCCGACCACCGTCTGGAAGTCCACGCCATTGGCGCTGAACTGCGCGGCCAGCGCCGCGTGCAGCGGGGACGGCACGGTGGTGTCATTGGTGTTGAGCAGCAGCAGGATCGGCGCGTTGTAGCCGTTGACCGGCACGACCATGTACTCGTTCATGGCGGCCTGGAATTCCGGGGTATCGAGCCGCCGCGACAGCATGTCACCGACGCCCATGCCGTCGACCACCTTCATGATGTCCGGCAGGCACAGGGTCTGCGACGCATCCACGGCCTGCTTCCCGCGCGGGGTGAGATAGCTGTCGACATCGACCTCGGGATGGGTGGCGCGCAGCCCGGCCAGCATGCTGACCACGAACGCGTTGACCGCGGTCCCGCCCTGACCGGGGATCTCCGGCACCCAGGGGCCGACGAACGGGGCGATCTTCTCCAGGTCCGATTCCGGGTCGACCGCGATGGCGCCGCGGAAGTCGAGGTCGGGGGTCTGTGACACCTGCAGGTGTGCGGTGCCCAGCGCCGCCTGACCGCCCTGTGACAAGCCGGTCACCGCCCAGGTGCGTGAAAGCGCCGGATTCGTGGCGCGGGCCGCCTTGACCAGGTCGATGGTGGCACCGGCCTCGGTGCTGATCTCCAGGTACGGGTGCGGGCCGGTGTCGAAGCGGCCCAGGCCGAGATAGTCCGGCGCGACCACGGCGAAGCCCTCGTTCACGAAGTACTGCAGCACCTGGTCTTCCCGCGGCCGGCTCACCTTCGAGTCGTCGGTCTGCCCGCCGCAGCCCGGCCCCATACCGGAGGTGCCGTGGTCGTAGGCCATGATCGGCCAGCCGCCCGCGGGCGCGGGACCGGACGGAACGAACAGCGCGCCACTGGCTTTCACCGGTTCGCCGTTGGAGCGGGTGGTCCAGTAGTCGATGATGGTGCCGTTCGGCAGGCCGCGGAAGCCGTCCGGTAGCGCGGTGGTGGCGAAGGTGGTGCCGGCCGTCTCGGCGTGGGCCGCGGTTCCCGGCAGGGCCGCCAGCGTGCCCGCCGACGCAATGGCCGCGGTGAAAATCCGTGTACGCCAACCAACCGATCGCATGAATCCTCCATCAGTTCCGACCCTATGACCATTCCGTTCGGGGCCCGAGTTTAACTATTTGAACGTATGACCAGTATGAGAAAGTTCTGGCAATCAGCTGATCGAGACGATGTCGGGCCCCCCATTGACGCGCCTTGAAACTTGTTCTAATTTCTCGCCATGTCGCGCAGATACGAAGGCCGCCGAGTACTTGTCACCGGAGCGGGATCGGGCATCGGACAGGGCGTAGCCCTGCGACTGCTCGAAGAAGGAGCCCACCTGGTCGCCGCCGATGTGAACGAGGCCGGACTGGCCGCCACCGTCGACGCCGTCCCCGCCGATCAGCGCGAACGCCTGCGCACCCTCACCCTCGACATCTCCGACCCGGTGGCGGTCCGCGCCGTCACCGCCGAGGCCCTCGAATTCCTCGGCGGCCTGGACGTTCTGGTGAACGCCGCGGGCATCCTGCGCGCCGCGCACACCCACGACATGCCCCTCGAGGACTGGAACAGGGTCATCTCGGTCAACCTGACCGGTACCTTCCTCATGATCCAGGCCGCGCTGCCCGCACTCATCGAATCCGGGCACGGCGTGATCGTGAACTTCTCCTCCACCTCGGCCTTCGGGTCCAATCCCTATATGGCCGCGTACTCCGCGTCGAAGGCCGGCGTCAACGCGCTCACCCACTCCATCGCGCTGGAATACGTGAAAAAGGGCCTGCGCGCGGTCAATATCGTGCCCGGCGGCATCAGCACCGGCATCACCTCCGGCCTGGAACTGCCCGCCGACGCCGACTGGACGCTCATGGCGCGGCTGCCCGGGTGGATCGAGGGCGGCGCGCTCGGCAAGCCCGAGGACATCGCGGGTGTCGTCGCCATGGCCGCCTCCGATGACGGCCGCTACATGACCGGCACCGAACTCCGCGTCGATGGTGGCGCACTGATGTAGGGACACCGCCCATTTCCATTCGCGACCGGTTGGTACGGAGTTAGGCTGACAAGCGCTTCAGCAGCTTCATAACCACGTTCCAGCGGACCGGACGGAGAGTTATGGGATACCGGCGGAGTTTCGGCGTGCTCATCGCAGCCGTGGCGTTGACGATCGCGGCAGGGTGTGGGTCGTCGAACGATACGGGGTCCAAGGAACCCGGATACGCCGCGACGTTGCGGCCCATCATCACCGAACTGATGAAGGACAACGCCATTCCGGGAGCGGTGGTGGTGGTCAAGTCGCCCAAGGACGGCGACTGGACCGCCACCTTCGGGACCGGGACCATCGGCAAGGACGATCCGATGACGGTGGACGACCACTTCCGGATCGGCAGCAATACCAAGACCATGACGGTGACGGTCCTCATGCAGCTCGCCCAGGAGGGCAAGCTCTCGCTCGACGATCCGATCGGCAAGTACTGGCCGGGCGTGCCGAACGGGGACCGCATCACCCTCACCCAGCTCGCCGAAATGCGCAGCGGCCTCTACAACTACACCTTCGACTACGACTTCAGCGCCGCGATCGACAAGGATCCGCAGAAGGTGTGGACCCCGGAGGAATTGCTGGCCATCGCGTTCGCGCACCCGGTCGATTTCCAGCCGGGCGAGAGATTCGAGTACTGCAACACCAACACCATCCTGCTGGGGCTGGTCATCCAGAAGGTCACGAATATGCCTGTGGCCGACAACTTCCGGCAGCGCATCTTCGAACCGCTCGGATTGAAGCACACGTCGTTCCCCGCGCCGGCGGACTCCTCGATGCCGGATCCGCATCCGCAGGGCTACGCCTTCGGCACCATGGTCTCCACCATCGACACCTTCGCGCTGCCGCCGGATCAGCAGGCCGCGGCGCTGGCGGGCACGCTGAAACCGGGCAACCAGACGACCTCGAGCCCGTCGTGGACCTGGACCGCGGGTGCGGCGATCTCGACGGTCGACGATATGACCACGTATACGAAGGCGCTCGTCGACGGCAAACTGCTCGACGCCAAGCTCCAGAAGATGCGGATGGACAGTATCCAGCCGATCGATCCGGCGAATCCGGCCATGGCCGGCTACGGCCTGGGCATCGTGCGATTCGGTGAGCATCAGTTCGGGCACGACGGCCAGATCCCGGGCTACATGACCTACATGGCGTCGGACCCGGACTCCGGCCTCACCATCGTGGTCGCCACCAACCTGGCGGCCGTCCCCTCCGGCGAAGGGTCGGCGCTGGTACTGGTGAAGGGCATGCTGCCCACCTTCTACGGCTCCGGCGCGGTGCCCGGACACGATCCGGCGCAACGTAATTCGGCCACGAACAACCCCGCGGCGTCCGTATCACCGACAGGTTCGACGCCATGGACGACACCGCGGTAATCATCGCGGGCGCCGGACCGGTCGGCCTGACCGCGGCGATCGAACTGCGCCGCCGCGGCGTGCCGTGCCGGATCGTCGACCCGTTGCCGGCACCTCCGCAGTACGCGAAAGCCGTTGGCATCCAACCGCGTGCGCTGGAAGTGTTCGAGCAGATGGGGGTGCTGCGCCGGATCCTGGACGCGGCCATCCAACTGCACGGGCAACTGGCCTTCGTCAATGGCGAGCCGGGCCCGCGCATCGAGCTGACGCTGCCGCCGGATGTGCCGTTCGGATTCGTCGGCCTGCCGCAGTACGAGACCGAGCGAATTCTGCGGGACCGGCTCGCCGCGCTGGGCGGCGCCGTCGAACGCGGTACGCGGGTCGCGGCTTTCGAGCAGGACGCCGACGGGGTCACCGTGACACTCGCGAGCGAAACGGGTGAGAAGACCACGCGGGCAAGCTATCTCGTCGGCTGCGACGGCGCACACAGCACGATCCGCAAGGCGCTGGGTCTCTCCTTCGAGGGCGCGGCCTTCACCGAGCACTACATGCTCGGGGACGTGGAACTGAGCTGGTCGATGCCGCGCGGCTACAACATCCGCGCGAGCCACCAGACCGACGGCGTCACCGACGATCTGCTGGTCTGCATCCCGCTCCCCGGCCGGCACCGGTACCGCATCTCCATGCTCCTCCCCGACGGCCGGACACCCGACCGGGCGACCGGCGACGACGACGTCGAGCACGGCTTCACCACCGGGTGGACACCCGATCTACCCGATCTGCAAGCGGTCGTCGACCGCCTCGCCCCCGAGCCGACGCAGGTGTCGAACCTGCGCTGGTCCTCGGTCTTCCGGATCAGCCACCGCATCGTCGATTCCTACAGTCGCGGAAGGGTTTTCGTGGCGGGCGACGCCGCCCATATCCACCCGCCCACCGGCGCCCAGGGCATGAACACCGGCATCCAGGACGCCCACAATCTGGCCTGGAAACTGGCCCTGGCGCTCACCGGCGACGCCTCCGCCACCCTGCTCGACTCCTACGATGCCGAACGCCGCCCGGTGGGCGAGGAGGTCGTCGGCCGCACGGTCCGCAGCGCCCGCGAGGGCATCGGGGCGGACTCCACCGACCCCGGCTACGTCCTGCGCCGGGAGGCCCAGCTGCTCATCGACTACGCCGGCAGCCCGATCGTCGCGCTGTCCCCGCCCGGCGAGCCCGCCCCGCTCGCGGGCGCCCGCGCCCCCGACGCCCGCGGCCTGACCCGCGACGCCGTCGCCTTCGACTTCCGGCTGCTGCCCCTCATCGACGGCACCGCCCACACCCTGCTGCTCTACGCGGACGACACCACCACCGATCACGACCTGCGCGACCTGGAACAGCTGGCCGTCACCGCGACCGCCACGGCCCACGGCCACCTGGACGCCTACCTGATCGCCGCACCCCGGGCCGGCGCGGCCGCGACCAGCCTCCCCCTGATCCGCGACACCGCAGGCGAATTCGCCCGGGCCTACCGCGCGGGCCACGGATCGGCCTTCGTCATCCGTCCCGACGGCTACCTGGGCTTCGCCCGCCGCCCGGCCTCCACCCCCGACCTCGTCGACCACCTCGAATCCACCTTCCGGTGACCCTGCGCCTTGGCGTCGAGCGCCGATCACCCGGACGGCCGATACTTCCGTTCGGTAACAACAGGACTCGCGTTGCCGACATGCCCGGTGGCAGTAACCACTACGCAAGGGAGATGCGACATGGGTTCCGCAGACCTGATGAGCTGGCTGGCCGAGGGCTACCTCAACGGTGATCCGATCCGCTACCCGCTCTATGTCGGGTTGATGTTCCTCAGCATGCCGTTCCAGTTGCTGTCCACGCTGTCGGGACAGCCCTTCTAACCGATGCCGAGCCGCGATGTGCAGGCCGGCCACGCGCCCCAACCCTGGCGGGCGCGCGTCACTTCGGCGATGGCGATCTGTTCCTCGCGGGTCGCGAGGTCGGCGCGCGGGGCGTAGCGGGTGCCGCCCTGACGCTCCCAGGTGTTCTGGTCGAACTGGATGCCCCCGAAGAAGCCGTTGCCCGTATTGATGGCCCAGTTGCCGCCGGATTCGCATTTGGCCAGGGCATCCCAGGTGGTGCCGTTCTGCACGTCCGGAACCTCGGTGCCGGGCTTGGCGCCCTTGCGCACGGTCTTGGGCTGCGCGGGCACGATCACGGTGGACTTGATCGGATCCTTGCCCGCCTCATGGCCGTTCACGATGGAGACCGCGAAAGTCACGTCCTGCGTGCCGGGTACGCCCGGATTCTCGACGATCGTACGGCTCATATTGAGCGTCTGATCCTCGATGATGTTCTCCGGCGGATCCAGCGGCACCCGCTCGGTGCGGTTCTCCACGATCTTGCGGGTGACGGTGATCTTCATCCCGTCGGTGAGCGGGGTGCTCGCGACCGGTTCCACGGAGTCCTGATTGACCAGTGGGCGGCCCTGCGTCTGGAGCAGCTCTCCGATGGTCGGGGCGGCGAGGCGGACCAGCGAGGCGGGCGCGCCGTTGTCGCTGAGTTCGACGGTGCGCGGATTGGTGATGAGCAGTTGCGCGCCCGCGAGTGGCAGCGGGGTCGGGCGCGCGGGCGAGGTGAAGACGTCGCCGGGCAGGTTGAGCTTGGTGACCGCCTCGGCCACGGTGAGCGCGGTGGTCCACGCCTTGGAGGGCGTGCCGTCGACGATGAGCGAGACCTCACGGGCCCGGTTCAGCGTGATGGTGGATCCGTCGCTGATATGCGCTCCGGCGGAAGGGGATACGTCATCGCGGTTGGTGATCGCGTACCCGGCGTCCTTGAGCGCGCCGCGGACGTCCCCGCGCATGGTGGATTCGGCGAACTGCTTGCCATCGACGACGAAGGTGATCTGCTTCTTGCTCATGATGGCAACGCCGGCGCCGAAGATGAGCGTGACGAGCATCGCCGCGATAGCCCCGTACAGCATCGGGGAACGCGACGAGTTGATCTTCGTCAATGCGTGCATCGGAAATCCCGGCATGGTCACAGTACGATAACGAGGGGGTCCGGGATTGACAACCACTCCCGGTGGAACTGCGGGGACGAAAATTACGACCCGATATCGAACCGCAGGTAAATCACGATCGCGCTAGATCATAGTGAGCTGCGGCACATCCGGCGACCCAAAGCCCGGTGTCCGATCCCCGACAGCGACAACTGATTTCGCAGCGCTGAGGGTAACTCGCCGGGTACGACCGAAATAGGTTCACCACCCGACCGCCGACACGGGTGCGGTACCCGCGACGGCACCGGAGCCGGGCGCTGAAATCCCGGAGAGGCGGAACAGTAGCTCAGATTCCGTAGACCCGGCGGGCATTGGCGGTGGTGATCTTGGCCAGCTGCACCGGATCCTGTTCGCGCAGTTCGGCCAGCGCGCGCAGCGTGTACGGCAGCATGTACGACTCGTTCTGCGCGCCCCGGAACGGATGCGGAGTCAGGAACGGCGCATCCGTTTCGACCAGAATCAGTTCGTCCGGAACGAGTTTCGCGGCCTCGCGCAATTCGTGCGCGTTCTTGAAACTGACCGTGCCCGAGAAACTGAGCACATAGCCCTCCTCCACACAGGCCATCGCCATGTTCGCGTCGGAGGAGAAGCAGTGGAAGATCACGGTTTCCGGCGCGCCCTCGTCCAGCAGCACCGCCAGCAGGTCGTGATCGGCCTCCCGGTTGTGGATCATGAGCGGCTTGCCCAGCCGCTTGGCCAGGTCGATGTGCCAGCGGAAGCCCTCGACCTGATCCTCGATCTCGGCGCAGCCGTCCAGCTTGCCGGGCCAGTAGTAGTCCAGCCCGGTCTCCCCCACCGCGACCACCCGCGGATCGGCGGCCAGCTGCTCGAGCTCGGCCTTGGCGGCGTCGTCGAGGTGGTTGGCGCGGGTCGGGTGCAGCGCGACCGCGGCGTAGACCCGGTCGTCCCAGTGCGCGGCGCGGACCGCGAAGCGCGCGGCCTCGAGGTCGTCGGCAACCGTCACCAGCTCCCGCACACCCGCCGCGCGGGCCCGCTCCACCAGGGCCGCAACCGATTCCGGATCGGTGGCCCCGCAGGCATCGATGTGGGTGTGCGCGTCGATGAGCGGCGACAGCGGCTCGGGCGGCTCAGGTGCAGGTCGGCGACTGGTCATGCCCATCCCCCGAAAGAAAGACGGGCGGCACCTGCCATGGGGATATTCACGCGAGCGACGTAGGACACGCAGATAGAGTAGACACACCATGAGCGCATCCGATCGCCCCGCCTTTTACGTCACCACGGCCATCGCGTACCCGAACGGCGCACCGCACATCGGGCACGCCTACGAGTACATCTCGTCCGATGCCCTGGCCCGCTTCAAACGGCTGGACGGCTTCGATGTGTTCTACATGACCGGCACCGACGAGCACGGCCAGAAGGTGCAGCAGGCCGCCAAGGCCGCCGGTCTCGCGGAGCAGGAGTACGCCTCGCGCAACTCCGACGTCTTCGAGAACATGGACAAGGCGCTCGACATCTCCTTCGACCGCTTCATCCGCACCACCGACGAGGACCACCTGGCCGCGTCGGTCGCGATCTGGGAGCGCATGGTCGAAGCCGGGGACATCTACCTCGACACCTACGCCGGCTGGTACTCGGTGCGCGACGAGGCGTTCTACACCGAGGAGGAGACCACCCTCCTCGAGGACGGCACCCGCATCTCCACCGACACCAAGACCCCGGTGGAGTGGACCGAGGAGTCGAACTACTTCTTCCGCCTGTCCAACTATCAGGACAAGCTGCTCGAACTGTACGAGACCCAGCCGGAGTTCATCGCGCCCGCGACCCGGCGCAACGAGATCGTCTCGTATGTGAAGGCGGGCCTGAAGGATCTGTCCATCTCCCGCACCACCTTCGACTGGGGTGTGCCGGTGCCGGGTCACCCCGAGCACGTCATGTACGTCTGGGTGGACGCGCTCACCAACTACCTGACCGGCGCGGGCTTCCCCGACACCGATTCGGCGTCGTTCCAGCGGTATTGGCCCGCGGACCTGCACATCATCGGCAAGGACATCTCGCGGTTCCACACCGTGTACTGGCCCGCCTTCCTGATGAGCGCCGGAATCGAGCTCCCGAAGCGGGTTTTCGTGCACGGCTTCGTCAACTACAAGGGCGAGAAGATGTCCAAGTCGGTCGGCAATGTGGTCGATCCCATGGACCTGGTCGACACCTTCGGCCTGGACGCCGTGCGCTTCTTCCTGCTGCGTGAGATCTCCTACGGCCAGGACGGCTCCTACAGCCACGAGGCCATCGTCGGCCGCATCAATGCCGATCTGGCCAACGAGTACGGCAACCTGGCCCAGCGCTGCCTGAAGATGGTGGCCCGCGACTTCGGCGGCATCGTCCCGACCCCGGGCGAGTTCACCGAGGACGACAAGGCCCTGCTGGAGCGCGCGGGCGACCTGCTCGAGAAGGTCCGGGCAGAGTTCGACCAGCAGCAGATCCATCTGGGTCTGGAGCAGCTGTGGCTCACCCTCGGTGAGACCAACCGCTACTTCTCCGCCCAGGCGCCCTGGACCCTGGCCAAGGCCGGCACCCCGGAGGACACCGCCCGCGAGGGCACCATCCTCTACGTGACCATGGAGGTGCTGCGCATCGTCTCGATCCTGGTCCAGCCGGTGATCCCCGGCTCGGCCGGGAAGATCCTGGACCTGCTCGGCGTCACCGACCGCAACTTCGCGGACCTCGCCACCCCGCTCCGCCCGGGCACCGCCCTGCCGGAACCGGCCGTGGTCTTCCCGAAGTACGTCGAACCGAAGTAAGAACCGGTGCCGCCCGCCACCCTCCGGCGGGCGGGCACCGAGTCACACCCGCCGACCGCGGGTGGAGATTCCCCTCCGAACTCCACCATCGCCGGAACGGGAATGCGGCGCCGAACACGCCGCTGCCCGATCCACGGAACCGGATCGGGCAGCGACTGATCTCGCCGTCCCAGCATCCGGTCCGCTTACCGCGCCGGTCAACCTGGGGCAGTAGCACGATTTGGGGCACCCGCACTGACCAGCGGGCCGGATCAGCTGTTCACGAGGGGGCCGACGGTGTCGGCCGACATCGACTGTTCCCCGTTCTCTCTCCCGCTCCGAACAGCAGCCGGAGCCCGGTCAGGGGACCGCGCACGGGTCGATGGTGGCAGTCCCGGGCGACCGCGGCGTGAGCATGAACAGCTGGTAGGAGCAGTTCTGCGGGTGAAAGGCGTTGTAGGAACGCATGGTCAGGCTCATGATCTCGCCGGTGGCCGGGTTGCGGACCTGCACGAGCGAGTCATTGAACAGGTCTTCTTCCATCGGGGTGTTCCACATGCGCGCGAATTCCGGGTTGACGCTGCAGGTTTCGATGATCTGGGCCAGGCGCTCGGGGGCGACCACGCCGGGCGAGAGGACGCGCAGGCCGAAAACCAGGCGGTGCACGATGGTGTCCCAGTTGACCAGCAACTCGCGAGCTTCCGGGATGGTCAGGAACTGCTCGATGACATTGACCGGGCGCTCGGCGCCGGGCGCCGCGGGGGCCAACCACGGAAACGCCCCGCTGGCAGCCCGATTGGCCGCGAGCACCTCGTATTCGGGGAAGCGGTGGAAGTACGCCGGATAGGGCAGGGCCTCGAGATGGTCGAGGTCCTCCTGGCGCAGCTGGGGCGGCCAGGTGCCGCGCGCGAAGGTGGACACCCTGGGCAGGGCCAGCGAGACCACCTTCTCGAGCATCCACATCGGTACGTCCATGGCGGCACACCAGTCCTCGAGCCGGTCCGGCGAGACCGTGCGCTCCCCGCTCTCCAGCTTCCGGTAGAGCGAGACGCTGACGAACATCCGCCGAGCGGTCTCCTCCTGGGTGAGGCCCTGATTCTCCCGGCGGTGCCGCAGGTACATTCCGAGCAGCGGCTGCTCCGGAATCGGTGTGAGCGCGTCGAGCATCTGTCCGCCTATCCATCCAGCAATCCTTCAGCTAAATATCTACCGAAGTAGCCAGTGAGGATCCAGTTTTCCGGTCCAGCCAGCGTACGGACCGCGGCACCCGACAGCGACCCCGGACCTGGGCAGAGATCCACACGGACGGCGACGGCCGATCCGCCGATGCAACGATGTGCATATGCGGCCCAACGACACGAGGAATGGTCTTCCGTCGCGCCGGAACGGGCACTCCGATCGACATCGGGCGAATCGGGAAGCGCTGCCGATCTCGCAGCGCGGCCGGCCACTGGAGGGGATCGGCGAGTGCGTGGAGATCAAGGGGTATAACGGGACGACGCTGCCGAGCGCACCCGGCGGCTGATCGAGCGTGGAGGGATTACCAACTGCTGCAACGGATTCCGGATCTGCGCGCCTTCACCTTCCCGGCGTTGCGGCTGCCGCGGCCGTAGCGCCCGAGGTACCCGGAGGCGACTGAGGTCACCCGACCGCAATCCCGGGACACCCCCGATCCGGGCGCCCACCGATAATGACCATCTGAAGCGAACGCGGTTCAGTGAGAGAGGGAATGGATGCGCGACAGGCAGGTCCACATGACGGCTCGCGCACCACAGGGGACGTTGCAGCGCACCAACTTCGACGAACGGCACCGTGCCGCCCGGGACGCCGTCCTCACCTCGCAGCGCGGCCGGCTACTCGAGGCCATGGTGGAATGCGTCGAGGCCAGGGGCTACCACGCCACCACACTCACCGATATCGTGGCGCGCGCCCGGGTCTCGCGCAGCACCTTCTACGAGCACTTCAGCAATAAGGAGCACTGCTTCATCGAGGCGGTGCGCACCGCCTCCGACATCATCGCGACCCGCATCGCCGACGAGCTGGCCCAGCTGCCCACCGACGCCGGCGCGTACGAGCGCATCGAGTCGATCGTGGTCACCTTCTGCGAAACCGTGGCCTCCGAACCGGATTTCGCGCGGCTGATGCTCGTCGAGGCGTTCAAGGTGGATCAGGAGTCGGTGGCGCTGCGGGACCTGTCGGTGGATCGGTTCGCGGATCTGTACCGGGTCTTCTACGCCCAGGCGCGCGCGACCGATCCGAGCCTGCCGGTCATCGCCGACGAGCTGTTCGCGCTGATTCCGGATGCCATCGGCGAACGCACCCGCCGGGTCATCGTGGCCGAGGGAGCACATCGGGTGCCCGAATTGGCGCCGCTGTTCGTGGAGTTCGTGGTCGCGGTGCTGGGTCTGCCCGCACAGACCTGAATCGCTACGCCTCGCCGCGAAATCCCCTGTCGCTCAGACAGTTTTCGGGTCGGGGCCACCGGAGCGCGCGGGTGTGACGTGGCCGGGTGAACTCACTCACAGCGAGAAGCTCGGTTCGTCATCCCCGGGCCATACCGATGACACATAACGGACGATCGCCAGGCGGTGACCACAGCGCCCGGCTTTCGGCGAACCCCCACTTCAGCCAGGTCGCGGGCGGCCAGGCTGGGTGCGGAAATTTTGCGACACCGCGCGTAACACTAAGCGTGCGTTCACGTTTCGTCCCAGACAGCCACACGGAACGCCCCAGTTCCCCAAGCTAGTTACCCTCGGGTAGCCTCAGTTCATCCGAGCTTGACGAACACACATTTCACTCTCTTCCACGAGGTTTCAGCCTCCCAGTTCCAGGAGTCCCCTGTGCCGCAATCTCGATTCGAGTCCATCGGCGCCTATCTGCCCGAGAAGCGTGTTACCACAACCGAACTGCTCTCCCAATTGAAGGAGGTCCCGGAGTTCGATCTCGAACGAATCACGGGCGTCAAGGAACGCCGTTTCCGCGACACCCGCCCGGAGACGCTCGAGGACTCCTTCGCCCTGGCCATGAAGGCCGTCGAGGACTGTCTGTCCAGGTCATCCTATGCCGCAGGCGATCTCGACATCATCATCTCGACCTCCATCACGCGCAGTAGGGAGGGCACCAAGATGTACATGGAGCCGTCCTTCGCCGGTGCCATCGGCCGCGCCATCGGCGCTCGCGAGGATGTCATCGCCTTCGATCTCTCGAATGCCTGCGCGGGCATGATGAGTGGCGTCTACATTCTCGACCGAATGATTCGCAGCGGCGCGGTGAAACGCGGCATCGTGGTCAGCGGCGAGGCCATTACGCCTATTGCCGAAACGGCCGTGAACGAGATTTCCAGTAAATACGATCTGCAATTCGCGTCGCTGACCGTCGGCGATTCCGGTGCGGCCGTGGTGCTCGACGAGGCCGTGGACGACAACGACAAGATCCACTACATCGAGCTCACCACCGCCTCGGAGTTCTCGCACCTGTGCCTGGGCATGCCCAGCGACAAGTCCAATGGCGTGGCGCTCTACACCGACAACCGGAAGATGCACAACGAGGCGCGGTTCCTGCTGTGGACCGACACCCAGCGCAACTTCATGGAGGCGAACGGGATCACCTTCGCCGACGAGGGTTTCGACTACATCATCCACCACCAGTTCGGCGCGGCCGCGATTCCGTTCATGAACGCGATCGCCGAGCGCGAGTTCGGCCACCCCATGCCGCCGGACCTGAATGTCATCGAGAAGTACGGAAACACCTCCAGCACTTCGCATTTCATCGTGCTGCACGATCAGCTCAGCCGGCAGAACCTGGCGGCCGGGTCGAAGATCCTGATGATTCCGGCGGCCTCCGGCGTCGTCGGCGGCTTCCTGTCCACCACCATCTCGTCGCTGAAGGTCTGAGGTACTGCCATGGGTGTGCGCATCAAGTCCACCGGAATCAGCCGGGACACCGACACTTTCAGCATCGTCGAGCTCAGCGGCCGGGCCGCGCGGCGGGCCATGGAGAGCGCGGGCATCGAGCCCGGGCAGGTCGGGGTCATGGTCAACGCGGGCATCTTCCGCGACAGCAATACCGTCGAGCCGGCCGTGTCGGCCCTGATTCAGAAGGCCGCGGGCATCGGACTCGACTACGTGAAGGAGGACCCGCGGTCATTCTCCTTCGACCTCATGAACGCCGGCACCGGCGTGCTCAATGCCGTGCAGGTGGCGCAGGCGGTGCTGGCCACCGGCAGCGCCGAGCACGTGCTGGTGGTGTCGGGCGACACCCACCCGTCGCTGACGCGCTCCGCCGCCGACGACGAATTCCCCTACGCCACCGCCGGTGCGGCGCTGCTGCTGGAGCAGACCGGCGAACCCGAGGGCTTCGGCCGGGTGCACACCCGCGCCGCCGCGGGCGCTCCGGGCCTGGAGTCCTACGTGGACACCGAGACCATGGGCGATCGCGGCCGCGGCATCATGACGGTCGAGCGCGAACCCGACTACCTGGACCGGCTGCTGGCCACCGCCGCCGAGGCCGCGCGCGCCGCGCTGTCGGACAGTGCGGTCGACAAGACCACCACGGCCCTCATCGCCGCCACCCCGAGCGCCGACTTCCCGGCCCGGCTGGCCGCCGAACTCGGCATCGCCGCGGACGCGGTGTTCACCCCGGACCTGACCGACGGTGACCCGCACACGGCTGCGCTCACCCTGGCGTATCACGCGGCCGCCCAGGCGGATTCGCTGGCCGGCTACCGCGATGTGCTGTTCGTGGCGGCCGGTGCGGGCCCCTCGGCCGCCGCGGTCGTCTACCGGCTCCCGGCCCTCGCCGGAGCCGCGGCGTGACCACCGCGACCTATTGGCAGGCCATCGACCGCTTCCGAGCGGTGGTGGCCGCCGATCCGGACCGTGAGGCGGTGATCTACCCCGCGGGGAAGACCGCCTCCGGCCTCCCGGACTACCGCCATCTCACCTACCGTGAGCTCGACGAGTGGTCCGACACCATCGGCCTGCACCTCGCCGCGGCGGGCGTGGGCCGCGGCACCCGCACCATCGTGCTGGTGCTGCCCAGCCCGGAGCTGTACGCGATCATGCTGGGGCTGTTGAAGATCGGCGCCATCCCGGTGGTCATCGATCCGGGCATGGGCCTGCGCAAGATGCTCAACTGCCTGCGCGCCGCGAATGCCGAGGCATTCATCGGCATTCCGCAGGCGCACGCGGCACGAGTGCTGTTCGGCAAGTACTTCCGGAACGTGCGGGTGACTCTCACCGTCGGCCCGCGCTGGTTCTGGAGCGGACCGACCCTGCGCAGCTGGGGCGCGCCGGCGACCGCGGGCGGGCTCGGCAACCGGTTCCGCGCCGACGGCGCGGCCGGTCCGGTCGGCGCGAAAGTCGCGGCGCGACTGGAGGAGCTGCTGGCCGCCCGCGCCGAGCGGCGGACCGCCGGCGAGCACCGGGCCCCCTTCGACGCCTTCACCCTGCGCGAGCGGGTGCCGGCACCGGCGGACGAGGTGCTGCTCATCGCCTACACCACCGGCAGCACCGGACCCGCCAAGGCCGTGGAGATGACGCACGGCAATCTCAGCGCCATGGTCGAGCAGGTACACGCCGCGCGCGGCCGGGTGGAACCGGGCACCTCGCTGATCACGCTGCCGCTGGTGGGCATTCTCGACATGCTGCTCGGATCACGGTGCGTACTACCGCCGCTGGTGCCGAGCAAGGTCGGCTCCACCGATCCGGCGCACGTGGTCGACGCCCTCAACCGGTTCGGCGTGAAGACCATGTTCGCCTCCCCGGCCGTGCTGATTCCGCTCCTGCGGCACCTGGAGACGCACAAGACGCCGGTGCCGACCCTGCACAGCATCTATTCCGGCGGCGCCCCCGTCCCGGACTGGTGCATCGCCGGGCTGCGGCAGGTGCTGGCCGAGGACGCCGAGGTGTACGCCGGGTACGGCTCCACCGAGGCGCTGCCCATGTCCACCATCGAATCCCGGGAACTGCTGGGCGGTCTGGCGGAGCGCGCGCACCTGGGCGACGGCACCTGTGTCGGGCGGCCGGCCGAGGGCGTGCGGGCCCGGTTGGTCGCCATCACCGACGATTCCATCCCGACCTGGGCGCAGGCCGAGGCCCGCGAATCCGAGCTGGTCGCCACCCGCGGCATCGGCGAGCTGGTGGTGTCGGGACCGAACGTGAGCACCCGCTACTACTGGCCCGAGTCGGCGAACCTGGCGGGCAAGATCCACGAGGACGACACGGTGTGGCATCGCACCGGCGACCTGGCCTGGATCGACGGCGAGGGCCGGATCTGGTTCTGCGGCCGCAAGAGTCAGCGCGTGCACACCGCCGCCGGACCCATGTTCTCCGTGCAGGTGGAGCAGGTCTTCAACATACTGCCCGGGGTGGTCCGCACCGCGCTGGTCGGCGTGGGCACCCGCGGCGCGCAGCTGCCCGTGCTCTGCGTGGAGGCCGCGCCCGGCACGGACACCGCGGCGCTGACGGCGCAGTTGCGGCAGCGGGCCGACGAATTCGATGTCACCGCACCGGTTTCCACGTTCCTGTTCCATCCGAAGTTCCCGGTCGATATCCGACACAATGCCAAGATCGGCCGCGAACAACTCGCGGTCTGGGCGGCGGAGCAGCTCGGAAAGGACGACGGACGATGAAGGTGACTGTGCTGCGGGCGATTCCGGTACTGGGATGGCTCTACCTGGCCCTGGGGCTGCTGCTGGCGGCGGGCGATCGCGCCCCCGCCAACCGGCTGCTGCGGGCGGTGTTCTGGATCGACGCCTTCCTCAGCATCGTGGTGCACGCGGCCCAGATCCCGGCCGCGTTGAAGGCGACCGCGGGCACCGAGCACTCGCCGGTCAAGACGGCGGCCATGACCCAGATCTTCGGAATCACGTGGTGGAAGACCCAGGAGGCGGCATGAAGGCACTGGTAACCGGGGCATCCGGGTTCCTGGGCGGGGCGATCGTGCGCCGCCTGCTCCGGGACGGTGGCTTCGAGGTGGCCATCCTGGCCCGGCCCACCAGCAATCTGCGTGACCTGTACGAGGTCATCGACGAGATCGAGATCGTCACCGGCGATCTCACCGATCAGGTGTCGCTCGAACGCGCCACCAAGGGCGTGGATGTGGTGTTCCACAGCGCGGCGCGGGTCGACGACCGGGGCACCCGGGCGCAGTTCGTGGCCGAGAACGTCACGGCCACCGAGAATCTGCTGCGCGCCGCCAAGCGCAACGGGGCCTCGCGGTTCGTGTTCATCTCCAGCCCCAGCGCACTCATGGACCGCGACGGCGGCGATCAGGTGGACATCGACGAATCGGTGCCGTACCCGAGCCGCTACCTGAACGTGTACTCGGAGACCAAGGCCGCGGCCGAACGCGCCGTACTGGCTTCCAACACCGCCGAATTCACGGCCTGCGCGCTGCGGCCCCGCGCCATCTGGGGCGCCGGCGACCGGTCCGGGCCGATCGTGCGGCTGCTCGGGCGGGCGGCCGCGGGCACGCTGCCGGACCTGTCCTACGGCAAGCAGGTGATGGCCTCGCTGTGCCATGTGGAGAACATCGCGGAGGCGGCCGTCCTGGCGGCCCGCTCCGAGCAGGTCGGCGGCAAGGCGTATTTCATCGCCGACGCCGAGCAGACCGACGTGTGGGGCTTCCTCGGCGAGGTGGCCACCGGCCTCGGCTATCCGAAGCCGACCCGGCAGCCGAATCCGCGGGTGCTCACCGCCGCGGTGGCCGCCATCGAAACCGTCTGGCGCCTGCCGTTCGTCGCCACCCGGTGGTCGCCGCCGCTGACGCGGTACGTGGTGGCGCTGATGACCCGCACCGCCACCTACGACACCTCGGCCGCCACCCGGGATTTCGGCTACCAGCCGATCGTGGACCGCGAGACCGGGCTGACCGGGTTCCTGGCCTGGCTCGAAACCCAGGGCGGCATCGTGGCATTGACCGAGAAGATCTAGGCAGGGGTACACACATGTTCCGCCGTCCCATCTCCCCCACCGAGCTCATCTACTTCCCCATGCGGGATCTGGCGCCGCCGTTCCTGATGCAGCTGGTGGTGGAGGGCCAGGGCAGCATCGATCCGGAGGCGCTGCGGCGTGCGGTCGCCACCGCCGCCGACGCCAATCCGGGTGCGCGGCTGGTGCGCGACGGCAAGCAGTGGGTGGACAGCGGGGTCGCGCCGAGCGTGCGGGTGGTGGACCACGCGCTGCAATATCCGGCGCTGGAGGCGGATCCGGTGCTCACCAGCCCGATCGGGCCGACCCCGGACGCCACCGTGGAGGTGCTGCTGCTCACTGCCGACCTACCCGAGGGCGAGCAGGGGCCGACCACCCTGGTGTTCCGGGTCTTCCACGGCGTCATGGACGGCATGGGCATGGTCATGTGGGCCACCGATGTGCTGCGGGTGCTGCGCGGTGAGGAACCCGTCGGTGCGCCCGATCCGATCGCCGACGCCGAACTGGTGCGCAAGGTCGGCGCGCCCGGGCGGCCCACGCTCATGCTGCCGCGCTTCCGCTCGGCGGTCGGGCACGGGCGGCAGGACCCGGGCGAACACCGGCACCTGTTGCGCACCCGCACCATTCACGCGACCGGACCGGGCGCGCTCATGCGGGTGGCGGCGCTGCTCGCCGAGGAGGGCGGGCCGATCTCGCGCATCATGATCCCGGTCGACATCCGCCGCCACGACCCGGGACTGCGGTCCACCGCGAATCTCGCGCTGCCGCTGTTCCTGGACGTACGGCCGGGCATGGACTGGAAGCAGCTCAACGAGTTCAAGCGCGCGGGCCTGAAGGAGAACCGCGAGCTCAACCAGATGGACAACGGCGGGCTGAAATACCTGCCGCAGGCGGCGGGGCGCGGGCTGCTGCGCGCGCTGAACCTGCTCGGCTCGCGTACTGGCCGGAACCTCGCCTCCGCCACCGTCTCCCACATGGGCCGCTACGACCTCGACGCACTCGCGGTCCCCGGATTCGCCCCCACCGCCATCAAGGTCATGCCGCAGCACAGCGTCGCCATGCCGCTGCTCATGGGCATGACCGAATGCGGCGGACGCACCGAGCTGACCGTCTCCGTCCGCAACGGACGCGGCATTCCGGAACGCCTGGACGCCCTGCTGGACCGCATCGTCCGCACGCTGGAAAGCGAACTGACGCCCACGAATTCGGACGCGACCGCCTGACCCTCTCCTCGACCCGAGCCCGGCCGCGGCAATAGGCCACTCGCACACAAGGATCGGAGTGCCCCATGACCGTCGTCGACAGTTCCGCCGAGGTCGCCGAGACCGCGGAGTCAGATGGCCTCATGGCCGCCTGGGCGCGGGTCGTGGTGGCGCGGCCCAAGACCGTGCTGGTGATCGCGGTGCTGTTCGCACTGGCCTGCGGGCTGTTCGCGGCCGGGCTGCAGCAGCGGGTGAGTTCGGCGGGATTCGTGGTGCCCGATGGTGAATCCGCCTCGGTGGATGCCTGGGTGACCGAACGCCTGGGGCCGCAGAACCCGGATGTCATCGCCATCTACACCGCGCCCGAGGGGCAGTCGCTGGCCGATATCGGGCCGAGAGTGACCGAGGCGATCGGCAAGATCGATCCGGCGCTATTGGATCGGCCGGTCGAAAGTTATTGGAACAGTCCGCGATCGCAGTACCTCCGGTCGTCCGATGGACGGCAGGCGGTGGCGGTCGTGTTCTCGGCGGGGAACGACAATCAGCGGGTCGCGGAGTATCCGAAAATCGCGGCCGCACTGCGTATTCCGGGAGTCGATACCAAGCTGACCGGATACAGCGCGCTCGCCGACACCATCAGCGATCAGTCGCGGCACGATCTGGTGCTGGCCGAATCGATTTCGATCCCGCTGACCGCGATCGTGCTGGTGCTGGTATTCGGCGGGGTGGTGGCCGCCGCGCTGCCGGTGCTCATCGGCACGCTGGCGGTGGTGGGGGCGCTGGGCGCGGTCGGGATCATCGCGCGAATGACCGAGGTCAGCGTGTTCGCCATGAATGTGGTGTCGCTGCTGGGGCTCGGATTGGCCATCGACTACGGGCTTTTCATCGTCGGACGGTTCCGCGAGGAGCTGAGGCGGGGACGCACGACCGAGGAGGCGGTGACCCGCACCCTGCGGACCGCCGGGCGCACCGTGCTGTTCTCGGCGCTGCTGCTCATGTGCGCGTTCGCGGGCACCTTCGTGTTCCCGCTGGCCGTGCTGCGCTCACTCGGCGTCGGGGCCATCGCCGCGGTCGGGCTGGCCGCGCTGCTGTCGGTGACCGCGCTGCCCGCGATCCTCACCCTGCTGGGCTCGCGCATCGGTAAGTGGAGCTGGCGCGCGGACGCCTTCGAGCGCTCGGAGGAACGGGCGCAACGATTCTGGGGACGGGTCGTCACCGCCGTCATGCGCCGGCCGGGCACGGTCGCCATCGCGGTCGGTGCGATCCTGCTGGTCCTCGCCGCACCGCTGTCCGGCGTCCGGCTCGGCGATGTCGACCACACCGCACTGCCCGCCGGTAATGAAACCCGCACCGCCGTGGAGGAATTGAGCGCGCACTTCCCGGCCGCCAACAGTGGCGCGACCATCTTGCTGCGCGAAACCGACGGCAGCGCACCGACTCCGACCGCCATCAGCACCGCCCTGCGAGAGATCGGCGGCGTCCGGGGCGTGCGCCAGGCGACGGCGCTGGACACCCGCGACAACACCACCGTCATCCACGCGGCGCTGGCCGCTCCGGACCGCTCGCCGCGGGCCCAGGACGTCGTGCACGACCTGCGTGACCTGCGCCTGGACGGACTCGACCTGCGGGTCGGCGGCGAGAGCGCCAGCACCGTCGACAGCATCGCCGCCGTCCTGGACCGGTTGCCGCTCATGATCGTGGTCATGGTGGCGGTGACCCTGCTCATGCTGGCACTGGCCTTCCGCTCGATCGTATTGCCGCTCAAGGCCGTGCTCATGGCGTTCCTGAGCCTGACGGCCACCTTCGGGGTGCTGACCTGGATCTTCGATCAGGGCCACCTGGCCGGTGCACTGCACATCAGCGTCGGGCCACTGTCGGCGGGCATGATGGTGCTCATCATCGCCGTGGTCTTCGGGCTGTCCACCGACTACGAGGTGTTCCTGCTCTCGCGAATGGTGGAGGCCCACAACGCCGGTGCCGACACCGAGGAATCGGTCCGCATCGGCACCGTGCAGACCGCCCGCGTGATCACCGCCGCCGCAACGCTGCTCGTACTCATCACCGGGGCGTTCACGCTCTCCCCGCTCACGCCCATGCGTTTCCTCGGTCTGGGCATGGTGATCGCGCTGGTCATCGACGCCACCCTGGTGCGCATGCTGCTGGTTCCGGCCCTGGTCAAGCTGATGGGGCCCGCCAACTGGTGGGCCCCGGGCAATCGGAGAAAGGTTCAGCCGAAGAAATCGATCAGCGCGGGTGCCAGCACGGGCGCCTTGACCAGGTGAGTCTGGCCGGGCAGAACCCGGTGCGAGGCACCCGGAATCGCCTGGGCCAGCGCGGCATTGGCATTACGCATCCAGGCGGGGCTCTTGCTGCCCGCGATCACGGTGACCGGCAGGTCGAGCCGGGCCCAGCGATCGGCCGGAAGCTTGCGGCCCCGTTGGAACGCTTGGACGTACTGGATGTCGTAGGCCATGGTCGGAGCCACCATCTTGAGGTGACTCCAGCCCGGGAAGAGCGGGAACGCGGCCACCATGAGGGCGGGCAGACACACTCCCGCTCGCATGAAGTACTTGACCGCAGCACCGTTCTTGCCCTGGGCCAGCAGGGAAGTCAGGTGCTCGACGTAGTCGGCCGGGGCCGGCGGGCGGGTGTTGTCGTCGACCACGAACGGCACCTCGTACAGCGCGACCTTGCGCACCGTGCGGCCGCTGCGCAGGTAGTCCAGGACCAGGCCGCCGCCCGACGAGATGGCATACAGCATCACCGGGCCCCCGGCCAGGTCGATGACCGCGTCGAGATCCTCGAATTCGCGCTCGATGTCGACCGGCCGGTTGTCGCCGCTCTCGCCCCGGCCGCGCCGGTCGTAGGTGTAGACCGTGTAGCGGCTCGAAAGCGCGTCGGCGAGTGACTTGTTGGGGCCGAACTCCTGGGCGGCGAGCGCACCGTCGATGAGCACGACCGCCGGGCCCGAACCGTATCGGGTGTAGGCGATGCGGGTGCCGTCCTTGGAGTCCACGAAGCCTGTGGTGGGTTCCATCAGCAGTCCTTGGTGTAGGTGAGGGCCTGGATGCCGCTGCCGAAAGTGGTCGCGGCGGTGAGTCGTAACGGGAGCCGGGGGCCGTTGCCGGGGAACATCCGTGCGCCCGAGCCCACGACGATGGGGTGCAGCATGACGACGAGGTCGTCCAGCAGCCCGTGCTCGAGCAGCGTCCGCACCAGGGTGATGCTGCCGTGCACGGCGATTGCGAGGCCCGGCTGTTCCTTGAGTTCGGTGAGCTCCTCGACGAGCCGGTCGGGGGCGAGCACGGTGGTGTACTTCCACTCCGGATCCCGAAGCGTCGATGACACCACGAGTCTCGGCGTCAGGTTGAACCAGTCGGCCATCTCGCCTTCCCGGTCCGGCCAGGCGGCAGCGAAGATGTCGTAGGTCTTGCGGCCCAGCAGCAGGGTGTCGGCGGCGCGCAGGCCCGCCATCACCGCTTCCTGGGTCGCGTCGTCGTGGTACGGAAAATGCCAATTCTCCGGAGCTTCCACCACGCCGTCGAGGGACAGGTAGACGTTGGCCGTGACGCGGCGGCTCATGCCGCGGCCTCCTGCCGGGTGTAGACCAGGTTCACCACACCGCAGTCCAGGGGACGGCAGTCGGTGAGCGTGAAGGTGGCCGGCATCTGGTCCGGGGTGAAGAATCGCGCGCCCGGACCGCCCAGGATCAGCGGAAACACCAGCAGGTGCAGCTCATCGAGGAGGTTCTCGGCGATCAGGTAGCGCACCAGGGTGCCGCTGCCGCCGATGCCGATCTGCTGATGCCGGTCCTTGAGCGCGCCGATCTCCTTGGCCAGGTTGTCGCGCAGGATGGTGGTGTTGGCCCAGTCGGTGGACTCCAGCGTCGTGGACACCACGTACTTGGACATGGCGTTGACGGCGTCGAAGTACGGGCCGGACTGACTGGTGAAGAAGGGTTTCAGGCCCTCGTAGGTGGTGCGGCCCAGGAGCATGGCGTCATTGCCCGCCATGATGGCGCCCACGGCCTGCTGCACCTCGGCGTCGTTGAAATACGGCCCGGTGTGCGGATCGGTCGGTGAGATCGACGGGGCGAGACCGGTCCAGCCGCTCTCGGTCACGCCGTCCAGTGAAAGGTACTGCCCTGCAACAATTTTTCCCATGCGTCCACGGTCGCAGTTTCGGAAAGCCCAAGGAATTGCCGGGTTCGCAAGACAGCGATGCCGCAGCGGAATGAATGCGGGGCGGGCATACTCGAGCGCATGGTCGAGCCGCTGCCTCGGACCCCCGAGGGCGTGGAACTCCGGCACCTGCGCGCCTTCGTCGCGGTCGCCGAGGAATTGAACTTCGGCCGCGCGGCGCAGCGGCTCTACGTCACCCAGCCCGCGCTCAGCCGGACCATCCGGTCACTGGAAAAGCTGGTGGGCTGTGACCTCTTCCATCGCAATACCCGCAGCGTGGGCCTCACTCCCGCGGGCACGGCGCTGCTGGATCGAACCCGTGACGTGCTCGCCGGCCTGGACAGCGCCCTGACGGCGGCCCGTGCGGCGGGCGGCGAGCTCTCGGCCCGCATGGACCGGCTGTGGAGTCCGGTGGAGGAGACCTTCAACGGCGATCTGGCGCCCATGCGGTCGGCCTTCGAAGTCATGCACGCCCAGTTCCCCATCCCGGAGGGCGTGCTGCTGGAGCCGGTGAACGCCGGCGGGGTGCCCGGCATCCAGCTCGCGCGCCCCGAGGACTCCGAGACCGTCGCCGTCTACGCACACGGCGGCGGCTTCATGATGGGCTCGGCCTACGGGTATCGCGGCATGGCGGGCGCGGTCGCCGACGCCGGGCGCACCCGGGTACTCGTACCCGAATACCGGCTCGCGCCCGAGCACCCCTTCCCAGCCGCCCGCGACGATGTGTGCACCGTCTACCGCTGGCTGCTGGAGTGCGGTAAGCCACCGGAAAGCATTGCGCTGGTGGGTGATTCGACCGGGGCCATGCTGATCCTGTCGGCGCTGCTGCACGCCCGCGAGTGCGGACTGCCCATGCCGCGCGCGACCGTGCTGCTGTGCCCCGCCGTCGACTTCTACGCGCCCGCCGACGACCCGCCCGCCGATGTCGAACAGCACTTGCGCTTCCAGACCGCCTACCTGGCGGGCCGCCCGGTGAGCGATCCGGAGGCCAACCCCATGTGCGCCGATCTCACCGGCCTACCGCCGGCCCTGGTGCAATCCGGTGAGTTCGACGGCCTCGGGCGCAATACCACTGCGCTCGTCGAGCGGCTGAGAGCGGCCGATGTCGCGGTCCGGCACGACAGCTACCCGGTCGACGGGCACGCCTTCCAGATCTATTGGTCGTTCCATCCGGAAGCGGCCGAGGCCATCGGGCAGGTCGGCGACTTCCTCCAGAAGCCGGCCCCGGTCACGCCCTGAATGTTCCTGTCGCGCACCGGTACTCCGGTGACGCAACTGCATGCCACGGATACCGCACGTGACACACAGCTGCGCTGACCGGGCCGCCACGCTCCTCGTTGAACGCGGCGCACCCGTGAACCGGGCCGGACCCGCAACCGGCGGAAACCGATTCGGCCGGCGCGCGTCGGCCCGCGGAGATGGGCGCACAACCCCCTTCGTCGTGCGCACATCTCGACGGGACGACGCCCGGTTCAGGGGCGAAGCCGCACCGGCAGGGCGGTGAGACCTCGCACGATCAGGGATTTGCGCCATACCAGTTCCGCGCCGGCGGCCAATTCCAGATCCGGGTAGGCCGCGAGCAGCCGGCTCAGCGCGATCCCGCCCTCCATGCGCGCCAGGGGCGCGCCGACACAGCGGTGGACGCCGTGGCCGAAGGCGAGATGGTTCTTGTCGGTGCGGTCCAGGTCCACGCGGTGCGGATCGGCGAAGCGGGCCGGATCGCGGTCGGCGGCGGCCATGGACACCAGAAGGCGCTGGCCGGCGGGGATTTCGATGCCGCCCAGGGTGACCGGGACGGTGGTGTAGCGGAAGGTGGCCTCGCTCGCCGGTGACTCGTAGCGCAGCACCTCCTCCACGAAATCCGGTACCCGATCCGGGGTGTCGGCCAGTGCGGTCCGGACGTCCTTGTCCGTCAGCAGGATCGCGACCGCGTTCGAGATGAGGTTCACGGTGGTCTCGAAACCCGCGACCAGCAGCAGGAACACCATGCTGATCAGCTCGCGGTGCGAGAGCCGGTCGCCGTCCTCGCTGGCCGAGATGAGTTCGGAGAGCAGGTCATCGGAGGGCTCGTCGCGCTTGGCGTTGATGAGCTGGTCGATGTAGGCGAGGAACCGCTGCACCGCGGCCCCACGGGCCTCGACGGTCTCGTCATTGGAGACCAGGGTGGTGGACCAGGCGCGGAAGTCGTCGCGATCCGCCTGGGGCACACCGAGCAGTTCGCAGATGACCAGCATGGGCAGCGGGAATGCGTAGCGGTCCAGCAGATCCTGATCGACAGCGGCGTCGACGGCCAGGTCGGCGAGCAGGGCATCGGCCAATTCGGTGATGCGTGAGGCCAATTCGCGCACGGCACGGCCGCTGAAGGCCCGGTTCACCAGGGCGCGCAGGCGGGTGTGCTGCGGCGGGTCGTAGAAGAGCATCATGTCGCCGAACATGGCGCCGGCCGCCTGGGCGCCCGCGCCATCACCCGCCAGGGCTGTGCGCGCACCCTCGGATTTGAGAGCCTTGCTGATGGCAGGGTCCAGGAAGGCCGTCTTGGCCGCCTCGTAGCCGGTGATCAGCCAGCCGGTGCCGCCGTCCGGGAAACGCACGAAATGCGCGGGCCCGCGCGTACGCAGCAGGTCGTATGCGGCGTGCGGGTGCTGATAGAAGTCATCGGTCAGCACGAACGGCTCGATCGCCAATTCGCCTGCCGGGACATCTGTTTCGCGCACCATGATCGGGCACTCTAACAGCGGCCGGGTCGACGGGTCCCGCCATCGGCCACCCCAGCCGCTGCATACACTCGGAGTGCACAATCTCGGCCGCGCCTGCCGATCATCCGGCCGCGCGGACGCCCGATCCCCGGCGCGAAATCCACACCGCCGCACCGACGATCAGCGCCGCCGCGGCGTAGTAGTACAGCTGCGGCAGGCCCAGCGTGTCGTCACCCATCACCAAGTACAGCGCCACATTGATCAGCCAGTGCCCGACGGCGCCGATCAGCACCCGCTGCGGGTAACTTCCGACCGCGAGAAACCCCAGCACACAGGCGAATCCGAGCACCGCCGCCAGAAACGCCGCCGCCACCGCCGGTCCCGCCGCGAATGCCTGCACATGCCACACCGCCCAGACCACCCCGGTGATCCCGATCGCCACCGGCCGGGCATACCGCGACTCCAGCACCGGCTGCAGGAATCCGCGCCAGCCCGCCTCCTCCCCCGCCGCCCCCACCAGCTGGAGCAGCACGAACACCGCGAAGGGCACCCCACCCACCGCCACCGGACCGTGCAGCTTCATCGAGTCGGAGGCCATCGCGGCGGTCAACAGGCCGACGGCCGCACACGAAACCACCACCGCCACACCATGTCCGCGCACCACGTCCCACGACACCCGCACGGGCAGCAGGGCGGCCAGGCGCTGCCGCCACACCAGGGCCACGATCCCCACCGCCACCGCGGGCCCGAATTGCGCCAACGTCAGCGCCGCCCGGTCGATCCCCGAATTCGCCTGCACCACAAGCAGAACTCCGGACGCCAGAAACGCCAGCACCACGTAGGCGCCGACCATCACGCCGGTACTTCCCGACCGCCGCACCTCATTCGAGATCACCCCGCGATGGTCGCACCGCGATTCTCGACGGTCCTCACACCCGAGAGTGATTCCCGCACCGCGATATCAGACTCGAGAGCCAGTCCCGAGCCCTGCCCGGCTACCCGAGCCCTGCCCGGTTACTCGGCGGCGCGGGCGGCGAGCACCGCGTCGTAGAGTTCGCGGCGCGAGGCCCCCGTGGCCGCCGAGACCTCGGCGCACGCGTCCTTGAGCCGCAGCCCGGAACCGATCAGCGCCTCCACCTGGCCCACCAGGTCGGCGGGCTCGGCGGAAACCGGTTGCGCGCCTTCGAGAACCACGGTGATCTCCCCCCGCGCGCCCTCGACCGCCCACGCGGCCAGCTCGGCCAGCGTGCCGCGCACGACCTCCTCGTAGGTCTTGGTGAGCTCGCGGCACACCGCGGCGCGGCGCTCCGGGCCGAGCACCTCGACGGCATCGGCCAGGCAGTCCGCAAGACGGTGCGGGGCCTCGAAGAACACAACGGCCCGCGGCTCCGCGGTGAGGGTCCGCAGCCACTCCTTGCGCTGACCGGACTTGCGGGGCGGGAAGCCGTCGAAACAGAACCGCTCGACCGGGAGGCCGGACAGCGCGAGCGCGGTGGTCACCGCGGACGGGCCCGGCAGACAGGTGATCGGGAGGCCGCGCTCCACGCAGGCCGCCACCATCCGATAGCCCGGATCGCTCACCGACGGCATCCCGGCATCGGTGACGAGCAGTACGGTACGGCCGGACTCGATCTCCTCGAGCAGCATCGGGATCCGCGCGGTCTCCACGTGGTCGTAGAAGCTCACCACCCGGCCGGTGATCTCGATGTCCAGGGCCTTGGCCAGTGACCGGGTCCGGCGCGTGTCCTCGGCGGCCACCACCTCGGCGGTCGCCAGCGCGTCCCGCAGCCGCTGCGAGGCATCCCCGATATCGCCCATGGGAGTGGCCGCCAAGACCAGCCGTCCGCCGGCACTCGGCTCCGCGCTCATGGTGCTCCTACTCCTGGAAAGGTCCGCCAACTCGCCCCCGACTCTATCGATGCGATCGACCGGCACCGCAAACCTCCATCCTCACCGCGGCGGGACTCGGGGGCGGGTACCGCTTACGATCGACGGCGTGACCCAGGTGACCGACGTGCGACCGGCAGCGGTGGGGGCGGAGACGGCGGCGCTGTCGAGTCCGGCTCCGCTGGTGCCCTCACCCGATTTCGGGCCCACGGACTGGGCTCGGGGGTGGGTGGTCACGCTGTTCCTCACAGCCATCGCCGCCATCACCCGGTTCCTGTTCCTGAACTATCCGACCGATCTGCACACGCCCGTCTTCGACGAGAAGCACTACGCGCCGCAGGGCTGGCAGGTGCTCACCGGCGGCGGCGTGGAGGACAACCCGGGCTACGGGCTGGTGGTGCACCCGCCGGTGGGCAAGCAGATGATCGCGCTGGGCGAGGCCATCTTCGGCTACTCCCCGTGGGGGTGGCGGTTCACCGCGGCCGTCTCCGGAACACTGATCGTGCTGCTGGTGATCCGCATCGTCCGGCGGATGACCCGGTCCACGCTGATCGGCGCGTTCGCGGGCATTCTGATCATCTGCGACGGGCTCACCTTCGTGTCCTCCCGCATCGGGATGCTCGATATCTTCCAGGCCCTGTTCGTGACCGCGGCTTTCGGCTGCCTGGTGGTGGACCGCGACGACATCCGGGCGCGCATCGCGCTGGTGGCCGCGCAGGGCCGCATCGACGACAGCCCATACGGGCCGCGCTTCGGGGTGCGCTGGTGGCGCTTCGGCGCGGGCGTCCTGCTCGGGCTGGCCTGCGGCACCAAATGGTCCGGCGCGTACTGGATCATCGGTTTCGCCGCGCTGTCACTGGCCTTCGATCTCTCGGCCCGGCGCGGCTACCGGGTGCAGCGGCCGTGGTGGGGCGTGGCCAGACGGGATCTCGGGCCCACCGTCTACGCGCTCGCCGTCATCCCGGTGTTCGTGTACCTGGCCTCCTTCTGGGGCTGGTTCGCCAACGAGACCAGCTACGACCGGTACGCGGTCGGGGTGAAGGTCGGACGCGGCGGCGACTTCTCCTGGGTGCCGAGCGCACTGCGCGGGCTCTGGTACTACGGCGGCGAGGTGCTCACCTTCCATTCGCAGCTCACCAATTCCGCCGGCAATCACCATCCCTGGGAATCCAAGCCGTGGACCTGGCCCATGGGCCTGCGGCCGATGCTCTACTACTACGCCGACACCAATGTGACCGGGTGCGGCCAGCCCACCTGCGTGAAGGCCGTGATGGCGATCGGCACCCCCGCGCTGTGGTGGGTGGCCTTCCCCATGCTGGCGTGGGCGCTGTGGCGCAGCGCGGTGCGCCGCGACTGGCGCTACGCGGCGGTGCTGGTCGGCTACGGTGCCGGCATCCTGCCCTGGTTCCTGGACCTCGACCGCCAGATGTACTACTTCTACGCGGTGCCGCTGGCCCCGTTCCTGGCCATGGGTGTGGCGCTGGCGCTCGGCGACATCCTCGGCCACGCCCCACCCATCGGGCGACGGCTGTCGGGAGCCCCCGGCTGGCAACACTTCACACCACTCAGTGAGCGACAAGGCCTGGGCCTGCTACTGGTCAGCCTCTACCTGGCCCTGGTCATCGCCAATTTCATCTGGCTCTGGCCGATCCTGACCGCCCAGTCCATCACCCCGGGCAACTGGCACGACCACCTGTGGCTCCCGAGCTGGCGCTGAAAGCCCGAAGGGTCAATCGGCCGTAGGAGTTTCGCCGAGCGCCGCATGCAGATAGCGAACGGCGGCCGCGTCGTCGAGGCCGAGTCGGCGGATCACCGCGACGTATTCGGTGGCGGCGCGGCCGGCCAGATCGCGGGTGGGGTCGCCGGAGGAGGCGATGAAAGAGCCCAGGCGGCCGCGGGTTTCGAGGACGCCGTCCTGCTCGAGCTCCCGGTAGGCACGGGCCACGGTGTTCGGGGCCAGCTTCAGCGTCGCCGCCAGCGCCCGGACCGTGGGAATCTTGGTCCCGGCGGCCAGTTCGCCGGAGCGGACCCGGGTAATGATGCCCTGGCGCAGCTGCTCGTAGGGCGGGACCGTCGAGTGGTGGTCGACCGGGATGTCCAGCATGGCTTCATCACACCTCGTCACGCGACAGCGGGCAGGACAGGCAGCGCGGACCGCCACGGCCGGAACCCAACTCGGAGCCGGGGATGCGCAGCACCTCGATTCCGGCGTCTTCGAGCCGCGCATTGGTGTTCTCGTTGCGCTCGTAGGCGACCACCACGCCGGGGGCGAGGGCGAGGGTGTTGTTGCCGTCGTCCCACTGCTCCCGCTCGGCGGTGACGCCGTCCAGCCCGGTGTCGACCACCCGCAGCTTGCCGATGCCCATGGCCTCGGCCGCCACGCGCAGGAAGGGATCCGGGCCGGAGATGCTCACCCCGTGCCCCTCCTGCTTGCGAATGGTGAAGGCGCACAACTCATCCTGGATGGCCGGGTACATGACCACCGCGTCGACGTCCACCATGGTGCAGACGGTGTCGAGATGCATGGTCGCCCGGGTCTGGGCGATCGGCACCACGAGCACGGTGCGCGCCAGGTCGTCCTCGAACAGGCTGCGCGCCAAGGCTTCCGCGCCCGCCGCCGTGGTGCGCTCCCCCACCCCGACCGCCACCACGCCCGGCGCGAGCAACAGCACGTCGCCGCCCTCGATCGGCGCGGTGTGCGATTCGTAGGCCCGCCGCACGCCCAGGAAGCGGGGGTGGAACGCGTAAATCAGGTCGGTGAGCGAGGTTTCGCGAGCGCGGGCCGGCAGCGCCAGCGAGGTGATGGCCACCCGCGGCCCGATCCAGAAGGAGGAGTCCCGGGTGAACAGCAGATTGGGCAGCGGGTCGATGACGAAGTCGTGCCCGTGGTGCATGCGCCGCACCAGCGAGGTGGCATCCGCCCCGAAGGGCAGCTCGTCGAATGTCATGCCGGACATGAGGATCTGCGCCAGTTCCGGCGCGGGCACGCCGCGCAGGTAGGCCGCCAGCTCGTCGGCGAGTAGGTGCCCGAGCCGCCGCGCGTCCACCGCACCCGAGATGCCCTGTATCCGCGCGGCGCCGCTGACCTGGATGGTCTCGGTCAGCACATCGGCCAGCAGCAGCACCTCCACGCCACGCCCGCGCAACACCTCGGCGAAGGTGTCGTGTTCCTGCTGGGCACGCTCGACCCAGGGAATGGCGTCGAAGAGCAACTGGTCGTTGTTGCGCGGAGTGAGCCGGCGCAGCTCGTCGCCCGGCCGGTGTAACAGCACCGTACGCAGCGCGCCGACCTCCGAGGTCACGGAAAACGGTCGCGCCGTGGGTGCGGCCTTTGTTCCCATGACATGACGGTAGTTCCCCGCGGCACGGATGGCATGGAATTCGCGCCTCGAGTCGCACCCTGGGAGAACCCTGGAGTCGCACCGGCGAAAAACCTGGAGTAATGTTCAGGTATGCAGACCGCGTCGTGGCAGGCGAAGGAGCTGACCCCAGGTCAGCTCGCCCAGCGAGCCGGAGTTTCGGTGTCCGCCTTGCATTTCTACGAACGAGAGGGCCTGATCACGGCCCGCCGCACCAGCGGGAATCAGCGCCGCTACCCCCGGGAAACCCTGCGCCGGGTGGCCTTCATCCGCATCTCACAGCGGGTCGGCATTCCGCTGGCCGAGATCCGCCGCGCCCTCGACAACCTCCCCGACGGCCGCAACCCCACCCGCCGCGACTGGGAGACCCTCTCCACCACCTGGCGCGCCGACCTCGACGACCGCATCGAACAGCTGATCCGGCTGCGCGACAACCTCACCGGCTGCATCGGCTGCGGCTGCCTCTCGCTGGGCGTCTGCAAGATCTTCAACGCCCACGACCACCTCGGTGACGAGGGCCCCGGCGCGCGCGTGCTGGACACCCACGCCGCCGAGAACTGCACCAACGCCGTCTGCGCCCCCACGCCCGACCAGGCGTGACTACTTGCGCGGCAGGAACGAGGTGAACACGTCGTTGGCGCGGCGCATGGCGAACTCGTAGGGCCAGGCGAACTTGCGGGACCACCAGTAGCCGAACCGGATGTCGAACTGGGTGTGGATCAGGTAGGTGCCCTTCTCGACACCGCGCAGGATCGCCTCGGCCACCTGGTCGGGGGACTTGGCGTGGTGCTGGAAGCGCTTGATCCAGGCCTGGATTCGCGGGTCGTCGCGATCCACGCCGACGATGTCCACGGTCTGTACCAGCGGCGTGTCGACCGCGCCGGGCACCACCAGGTGAACATCGATGTCGTGGCGCGCCAGATCGAAGCGCAGCACCTCCGACACGCCGCGCAGGCCGAATTTGCTGGCGCTGTAGGCGGCATGCCAGGGGAAGGCCATCAGACCGGCGGCCGAGGACACATTGACCAGCGCACCACCGCGTTTCGCCTCGATCATGGGCGGCACGAAGTTCTCGATGACATGGATGGGGCCCATGAGGTTCACATCGACCAGGCGTTTCCAGTGGCGGTGCTCGAGGTTCTCCACCGTCCCCCAGGTGGAGATACCGGCGATGTTCATCAGCACGTCCAGCGAGCCGAGCTCCTCGTGCACCTTCTCCGCGAAGGCGGTGACGGCGTCGTAGTCGCTGATGTCGAGGGCGGTGGCGACCTCGACGATGCCGCCGGTGGAACGGATGGTTTCGACGGTCGCGTCCAGCCCCTCGGCATTGACGTCGGTGAGCACCAGCCGCGCGCCCTTGCGGGCCGCCGCGAGTGCCGTCGCCCGGCCGATGCCGCTCGCCGCGCCGGTAATCAAAGTCTTCTTGCCCCTCAGGCTACGATCACGCACGTCGATCCATCCCTCACTTCGACAGCCCTGTCAGACCGCACGCTACTACGCGAACAATCCTGTTCGCGAGCCGGGCGATTACCCGTTACGCCCCTATTTTCCTGGGCGCACGCACCCTGGTCCGGGATTCCACGCGCGGCGCGGGGACGTTAGGGAGTCGTGCCCGTCCGGACCGCCGGACCGTGACCCCGGACCGCCGGACCGCGACTCAGGACGGCCCCGGCAGCACCGACCGGCTGGTCCCCGGCAGGTCCAGATCCAGCGCGATCCGCCCGGCCGACAGATGCTCCTCGACCTCCCCGCCCGGCATGGGCCGCGCGATCAGGAACCCCTGCGCGCGGTAGCAGCCCAGCGCCACCAGGGTGCGCGCCGCCACGGTGGTCTCGACGCCCTCGCCGACCACCCCGAGACCGAACGAACCCGCCAGCCCCACAATCGATTTCACGATCGCCAGATCATCGGCGCTGGCGCCCAGCCGCTGCACGAAACCCCGGTCGATCTTCACCGCGTCCACCGGCAGCGCCTTCAGGTGCGACAGCGAGGAATACCCCGTCCCGAAGTCGTCGATGGCGATCTGCACGCCCATCCGCTTCAACCCGCGCAGGGTCACCTGCGTGCGCGCAAGATCCTGCACCACAACATGTTCGGTGATCTCCAGGCACACCGACGACCCGTCGATGCCGTACCGCCGCAGGATCCCCTCGATGGTCTCCACGAAATCCAGCGAAACCAGCTGCACCGGAGACACATTGATCCGGATCACCACATTCGACGCCATTCCCCGCCGCCGCCACTGCGCGAACTGCTCGGCGGCCGTGCGAATCACCCAGCGACCCAGCTCCCCCGCCAGGTTAGTGGCCTCCGCGACACCCACGAACGCACCGGGCGGCAGCAGCCCGCGCGTCGGATGCTGCCAGCGCACCAGGGCCTCCAGCGCGACCACCCGGCCGGTGCGCAGATCCACCTCGGGCTGGTAGTGCAGCACCAGCGAACCGTCCGACACCGCGCCGCGCAGATTCAACTCCACATCGTCCTGCAGCTCGAACTGCGCGCGCATGGCATCGGTGAACACCGCGACCCCGTTGCCGCCGCTCGACTTGGCCGACAGCAGCGCGTGATCCGCGCGCCGCAGCACATCGGCCACCGTGGTCTCGCCCGGAATACCGAGCGCCACGCCGACGCTCGCGCCCCGGCTCACCGTCTCCTCGCCGACGGTCACCCGCCGCGCGATGAGCTGCTGAATCCGGCTCGCCTCCCGCTCGGCCGCCGCCGCATCCATCGGCTTGGCCGGCACGATCACGAACTCGTCGCCACCCAGCCGGGCGATCACGTCACCCGGATCCAGATTCTCGCGCAACCGCGTGGCGAGCGTACGAATGAAATTGTCCCCGGCCGTGTGCCCGAGAAAGTCGTTGAGCGCCTTCAGCCGATCCAGATCCAGGAAGAACGCCGCCACCGGCCCCGGCCGCCCGGGTCTGAGCCGCTCCTCCATGTGCTCGAGCAGCGCCCGCCGATTCGCCAGCCCGGTCAGATCGTCATGCATGGCGATATAGCGGAGCCGCTCCTCGGCCACCACGCGCGCCTGCAACTGCGCGAACAGCGCGGCGATCGCCTTGAGGACATTGAGTTCGCGAGTACTCCACTCGCGGTCGCCCTCTTTGATGAAGCCGAGCAGCCCCGTCGCCTGGCCGCGTGACACCAGCGGCACCGCGGCGGCGGAGACGGCTTCGATACCGGCGGCCTGGTGAATCAGACGCTGATAGTCGGCGAATTCCGGGATGGGCCTGATGATGATCGGTTCCGTGGTATCACCGAACCGGGTCAGCGCCGCGGTAGGGTCGTCGAGATTGGCCACCTGCAGTGGATCGTCGGTCTCCGGAACCGCCCGATGCGGCCACTCCGCAATGAGCACCGATGCCAGCCGAGCCTCATCGGTGAAGCGCAGAAAACTGAAATCGACATCGAAGTGCTCCACCAGCCAGGCCAGCACCCGTTCACTCGCGGCCGCCATCGTAGACGCATCGACCGCCATCAACTCCGAGGCGACCTGGGTCACCAATGAGTCGAGCGTTCGCCGAGGCACTTCTTCTCCGATCTCACTTGCCGCGCGTGGTAGCGCCCGGTATTGGACGTCGCCTGCTGCGGACCGCGGGCTCCGACGCATACCCGAGACGCAGTACCAACGCCATCGTTTCGTGCCCAGGCACTTCCAACAGCTCCAGGAAGCTGCCTTGAAGTGACGTTAGTGTATCGGCGAACTCCGGGGAAACCGTATGTAGTTCCTCGGGGCGTCGTGCATAAAGAAACACCGGTGAAACCGGTTGAACAGCGAGACCGTACTGTTCCGCAGCAATCCAGAGACGCTGGAGCGCCTCGCCGGCACGCGCGTACGCGGCGAGTTCCGACGGGTCCAGCGGCGGCTTCGGAAAGGTCAGGGCTACCACGGCCGAACTGGTCTGCATCTTCGCCAGCGCGTCTTCCACGAGCGCGGTGCCACCCGACCACGACCGCAGCTGGGCCATCACGTCCGCGCGAACGGCGATCTCGAGCTTGGCCAGCTCGTCGGGTTGGAGATCCAGCGTGCGCAGATCCATCCCGGTCCGTAGGTCATCACCGGGCCAGCGCAGCTCGGAGGTCATCTCCAGGTGCATGTCCGGCGTCAGGTAGCGGGTCCGCTCGGACTCGGCGAGGATCCGCGCGGCGGAGTCGATTCGCCGCCGATCCGTGACCATGCGGAGCGTGGCGCCGGCCCGGGTCACGGCTTCGCGAAGTCCATCCAATATCTCGTCCGGTATCGGCGCGCCGGTCCCACCACCCCGATTGGTGTGCCGGGCGAGCAGCGCCGGGTAGCTATCGGACAGCTCGGGATCAGTGCCCGACCCCAACCGCAGTATGGCGGTGAGCAATTCCGAATCGCCGGTGCGCAGTTCGCTCTCACCGAGCAGACCGTGCGCGGCGGCCGCGACACGGGCGTTGAACAGCGCCGCCCCGACCGCCAGTGCGCTGCCCCGGTACCCGATGTCCATCATCGAAGAGTGTTGGGGCGCAAGGGTGATCGTCACCTCGGACCGATCGGCGCGCAGTGTCCAGGGCTGCGCGTTACCACCCGAGGGCGCCCGCTGCGCACACTCGAGCACCGCCGCGATGCCGGATTCCGGCCCAGGGTCGTCCGGTTCGTCCGGCCACACCAGTTCCTTGCGCCCCTCGGGCTCGGTGATCTCGTCCAGGCTCTTCTCGATATCGACGCGCGTGCGTCCCGACCGCAGCGGCTGCCCGAGTCCGATCCTGCGCACCGCGGCGGCGACATTGGAACCACCGAGTTGCACGTCGGAGGCCAGTTGCGGCCAGCTGTTGAGGGTCTGGCCGATCTCCACCATGCTCGCCGCGAGCGTCGCAGAGAGATTACGACCGTCCAGAACTCGAACCATGAGGGGTGTTTTGTCGCGGGTGGACAGCCCGCGCAGCTCAGCGGCGGTGACACCGCCGAGCAGCCCGTGGAAGGGCTCACGCTCCGGTTCCAGATCGAAGCGCTCGACATCGAGCAGACCGCGGTCGCTGGAATGCATCACCAGCGGAAGCCGGAGCCGACGGGCGCCTTCGCGCACGGCGAGCTTGATATCGAACGAATCGCACTCCTCCACAACGATATCCAGGCCAGTGAGGAAGGCGTCCATGTTCTCGTCGTCGAGCCCGGCCGGGAGGATCTCCACGGGCAGATACGGGTCCAGTTCCGCGATCCGGCGAGCCGCGACGACTGCCTTGTTGGCGCCGATGTCGAACAGGGTGCCCGGGAGGCGGTTCAGGTTCGAGAGCTCGACGGCGTCGAAGTCCGCCAGCCGCAGCAGACCGCAGGTGCCCTCCATGGCCAGCACGTGAGCCACGGCGTGACCGACGCTCTGCCCGACCACCCCGATCGCCTGGGCGCCGAGGGTCTGCTGCTCCGCGCGGGTGAGGTTGTTGCGATTACGGTCGAGCCGGACAGCGCGGAGCAGTTGTGGGCCGGGCAGCGCGATTACGGCCCGCCGCCACGGGTAATGAACCCAGCGATCCGATTCCGATGTTTCGAACAATTCGGGCGGAGCCACCAGGCTCGCGAACTCGGCCCGCAGTCCGTCTCGCAAGTCCCGAGACTCGATGGCCGGATTCGCCAGCAGTTCAGCAAGTCGCGCGGCCTGCCCGGAATCGGATTCATCGAGCAGTACCGGCCGATAAGACTCGCCCGATACTCCGTTTTCGATCATGTTCAGGCCGAGCCCTGGGCTGAAGTCCAGGCAACGCGCGGCAAAAGGCCATTCTGCGTCAATTGGGACAATTCAAGATCGAGCAACCGAGCCTGCGATTCGGTGGCCACCGAATCGTAATTCTCCATATCCCACCAGATCGCGAACGTACGATAACGATCGTCCGGATAGGATGACGGCGGAATCCACCAGGCCACATTCGCCCCGCTGCCACGATAGAGATTCAGCGCATGCTCGGGCGAATGCGCACTCGTGTAGCGGACCCCCAGCAGCAACGCGGCGTGCACACACGCCCTGGCCATCCAGTCGGCCAGCGCATGGCGGTGTGGGGAGTCGCGAGCGGCCCAACCGGCCTTGCACTCGATCACACCGTCAGGGATCTGGTCGGCCACCAGGCGCCGGAAGGCCGAGCCGCCTTCCAACCCTGTCCAGCTCGCGACCGCGCGCATCTCGTCGACCTGCTTGTGCGGCCCCTCTGCCCGGACCCCGGCGACCACCCGGCCGCCGGCATCCAGCGCCACGAGGAAGAGGGAGGTGGAGAGGCCGTCGATCACCTTGTCGTACTCGAGCGCCTCCTCGGCGCCGAACCGCCGATATGCCTCGAGCGCACCATCCATGTTCTGGCGCCACAGGCCCGGATCGGCCTCCGGAGGACCCACCAGGATGGTGTATCCCGTTTTCGGCTCCCGAAATCGGAGCATGCCGTGACCAGGTCCTTGCGCCGGGACGCGCTCGATCGGTTCGACTGCCATACAGTTCCACTCCACTAAAAACGACCCGCGCGACTGCTGCGCCTTCGCCCGATACAGTCATGCATCAACCGCCGTCGGACGTGGGCGCCTAGGGGAGTATCCGTCAGCCAACTGAAATTGTCCAGGCAACTGGCAAATGCCCCGAAACCCAAAGGTGGCTCTAGCAATCCCCCCGGTCAAACCATTGCTATCAATCATGAAATTCAACGACAAGACCGGTTGGTACCCATTGGGTTAACAGTGAGCAATCACACCAGGATGGAGATGAAAAGCTCCAGTGCGGCGGTGCCGTGCCAGATCTCGATCTCCTCGCGGTAGGCGCGGGTGATCTCGGCGGAAGCGGTCGCGTCGTCGACCTGGGCCCAGACGTCCTCGGCCGGATCGTGATAATCGCCATTGGGCCGGAAGCGGGCGTAGACGCCCTTGGGGACACGGATGAGGACGTCGCCGACCGGGACGTCGTCGGGACCCTTGTACTCGTAGGAGACCAGCACGTTGTAGTTGCCGGCGGGGTCGGGAACGTAGACGGTGGCCAGCGGGCGCTCGGCGCCCTCCCGGTCACGCAGGCGGTCGCGCAGGAACTCGATGAGCTCGCTGTTGGAGACCTTGAAACTGGGGCGCACCCGCGGAACCACCAGGCCGCCGTAGACCCCACCGGGCCGGACCACGATCGAATAGGTCATGACGGCTCGACCGCCAGGTACAAATCGATCTTGTACGCGTGCGGGTAGGTCTCGAAGTCGCCGGTGTGAATGCGCTTGATCTGCTTGTGTTCCTCCGCGTAGGCGATCTGCGTCCACAGATCGGTCATCACCTGGGGGAAGTTGCCGACCGAGGAGAAGCGGGCATAGGTGCCGCGCGGCAGGCGGGCCACCACGTGGCCGCGGGTCACCTCGTCGAGTGAGCCGCACTGGTAGCCGACGATCTGGGTGTTGTAGGTGCCGAGCTCGGCCGCGTAGTCGGTGTAGGCCGAGGCCAGCGGACCACCGAGTTCCTGGTGCAGGACCGCCGCCCAGGCCACTTCCAGATCGTGGTCGCGCAGTTCACCGAGCGCACGTTTGGGACTGCGCACCGGCAACCCGGCAACCCACGTCTCGTCCCGCTCGACGATCTCGAACTGCATTGATTGGAAACTCTCTCGAGGTGTGATTCACAGCCAGTCGGCCAAGCCTTCGCCATGCTATCAATCAGCCCGGACCGTACCCGGCGACACGACTGCGGTGCCCGTCTACCCCGCGCGCGGGCGCGTCGCTCACCCGTCGCGGCGGCGGTGCGGGCGGGCCATCGGCGCGTGCCAGTGCCGGAACAACGCGATCAGGCGCAGGCCGACCGCGCCCGCCCCAGCCAATCCGCCTGTCCAATATGTGTATTGGCCGTAGTGCAGCAGCAGCGCCGTCGCCACGGAACCGAGCAGGGCCGGCACGGCGTACAACTCGCCGTCGCTGAGCACGCTGGGGGTGACACCGGCCAGGACATCGCGGATCACACCGCCGCCCACCGCGGTCACCAGGCCCAGCGCCGCCGCCGAGGTCGCCGACATGCCGTACTGGAAGGCGGTCACGGTGCCGGTCACACAGAAGATGCCGAGGCCGATGGCGTCGGCGATATTCAGCGGCGTGCGGACCAGGCGTACCGGCGGATGCCAGAAGAAGATGACGGCCGCGGCCAGCAGGGCGACTCCGGCATAGGACACCTGGACGAAGGCCAGCGGCGGGGTGCGGCCGATCACCAGATCGCGGATCACACCGCCGCCGGTGGCGGTGGCGACCGCGAGCACCGCGATGCCCACCACATCGAAGCGGCGACGCACCGCGAGCAGCGCGCCCGACACTCCGAATGCGAACACTCCCAGCAGGTTTCCCACACTCTGTGCCGCGTCGACAGGGGTGCCGAGTTCGACGAGATCACTCACGTGTGGCCCACTTTCGTTCCTATCGCTAACTTTCGGCTACCGGCGCACAGTATGCCCGTCCCGCCACACCGGTACTCCGCCGCACGGCCGGAGCGGCTTTGTGGTTGAGTCGGCCCTGTGTGCCGCACAATTGCCCAGCTAGAAGCGGAACTTACCGCGTGTCGCGCCTGCCCTCGGCTGGTGGCATGGCGCGAGCAGGTCGCACACGAGAAGCGGGCCGCCTTCAGTGACGAGAATTACTGGGGCAAGCCTGTTCCCGGCTTCGGTCCCGCGGACGCCCGCCTGCTGATCGTGGGCCTGGCGCCGGCCGCGCACGGCGGTAATCGCACCGGCCGCATGTTCACCGGCGACCGCAGCGGCGACGTCCTCATCGCCTGCATGCACGCCGCCGGTCTCGCCAACCAGCCCACCAGCGTCTCCGCCGACGACGGCCTGCGACTGCTCGGCACCCGCGTCACCGCCCCCGTGCACTGCGCCCCACCCGACAACAAACCCACCCCCACCGAGCGCGATACCTGCCGCCACTGGCTGACCACCGAATTGACCCTGCTGGCACCCACTCTCCGCGCGATCGTCGTCCTCGGCGGCTGGGGCTGGCAAGCCCTCCTGCCCGCCCTGGCCGAATCCGGCTGGGCCATACCCAAACCCAAGCCCCGCTTCACCCACGGCGCCCGAATCGAGCTGGCCCCAGCCGTCCCCGGCCGCGCCCCCCTCCACCTGTTCGGCACCTACCACCCCTCCCAGCAGAACACCTTCACCGGCCGCCTCACCCCAGCCATGCTCGAGCAGGTCCTCACCGACGCCGCCCACGCCGCCGGCCTCCCCGTCCACCGCCCCTAGAGCCGGCCGACCGCGGCGGGCAGGTCGATTCGGCTGTTCACGTCTGGCATTCAATGAGGTCACCAGTCGCGGAGCGGGCGACCTCGGCTCGGCTCGGCCGGCCAGACTGTGCGTCCGGAGAGACCACAGTCACCGAGCCGGGCGGCACGATTCGACTGTCCAGACTCGGCCCTCACGAAGGTCGCTGGCGACAGTGCGGGCGGGCGCAGCGGCCAGGGGCACGGCACTCTCGGTGGCGGGGCCGCCGGACCGGATACGATGCGGGCGTGAGCAGGGCCGATGACGAATCCGACCGGGAGGGGGCGGCTGCCGATGGGGCGGCCGGGGGTGTGAAGGTGCGCCGCAGCCGGGCCGGGACGCGGCAGCGGCTACTGGACGCGGCATTCGAGGCCTTCGCCGAGGAGGGATTCGGCCGGTGTTCGGTCGAGCAGGTGTGTGAGCGGGCCGGATTCACGCGGGGCGCGTTCTACTCGAATTTCACCTCGCTGGAGGAATTGTTCCTGGCCATGTGGGAACAGCGATCGGCGTCGATGCTGGCCGAGGCGGCAGCGGTGCTGGATGCGCCCGGGGGAGTGGGCGGCGATCCACGGCGAGCGGTCGAGCAGGTGCTGACGGCAGTTCCGGTGGATGACAAGTGGTTTCGAATCACCTCGGAATTCACGGCGCACGCCCTGCGCAATCCCGCGTTACGTCAGGTGATGGTGGCACGCGAGGAGGCGATCGCCTCCGCACTCATCCCCGTGGTGGTCGCACTCCTGCGCCGCAACGGCCGACGGGTACCGGATCCGGCGGCTCTTGGCCGGGCACTGGTCGCGGTGCACGACGGCACGCTGGGCCAGTGCCTGCTGGAACCGGACAACCCGGCAGTACGCGAGTACCGCCTAGATCTGTTCCTGCGAGTGCTCGACTCCTACAGCGAGCCCATCTGAGGGCTCAGTTCGGCGCCTCGGGGCCCGAACGGTCGGCGATGAGCCGATCGCCGGCCACCTGCCCACCCCTATATCCATAGAAACCGTCTCCAACCAGCCGATTCGTCGACTCCCCAACCCACCTGCTAAAGTTCTCCAGCGCGGGCCGGAAACGTCCCCGCGGGGCTATAGCGCAGTTGGTAGCGCGTCTCGTTCGCATCGAGAAGGTCAGGGGTTCGATTCCCCTTAGCTCCACATAACAAAAAACCGCCCGTGACCTCGGAAGAGATCGCGGGCGGTTTGCGTTTTCAGGGCTATTCGGATTGGTGATCGTCGGTTCCCGTCCGCAGTGCGTCCGCAGCTTTCGCAAGTGCGGACCGCGCGGCAGTGTCGAGAGCATCCGCAACGGATTCGAGGTCGTCCGGAAACAGGTCGGCGTAGGTGTCCAGGGTCATCGCCGCGGACTTGTGACCGAGCATGGTCTGCACCGCCTTTGGGTTCGCGCCGGCGCTGATCGCCAGAGATGCGGCCGTGTGCCTGAGGTCGTGAGGGCTGATGTATGGGAAACGCTCTGTCGCCCGGGTGTCTCCCTGCCTGTCCCCCTCATCAATCAAGGAGACAGCGAGACGATAGCTGCTATCTCCTTGGTGGCGCCGAGTCTGGCTGACACCACCCACATGCCGACCTGGGTTCCGCAGGCGAGAAACCGCAGGCGAGAACACCCGTTTGCGATAGGTAGACACTCTCAGCACCGCGCCCTCTGGGGAGGTGAACACAAGTGCGTCGCGATCCTTCCCCTTCATGAGCGAGGCAAGTTCGTCCGCCAACAACTTCGGGAACGGCACCGAACGCCGCTCATGGTTCTTCGTGGTTGACCAAACGATCCTGCCTTGAACCTCGGCAACGGCCTCCAACACGTTCACTCGGCGGCGAAGCATGTCGAAACTGGAGACCTTCAGCGCGGCCATCTCACCCCATCGCAAACCGGTGTACGCCAAAAGCCGTATGGCTGTGGGTGCCTCGGAGACCTCACGCGCAAGTTGTTCGACTTGAACGTGAGTGAGATAGCCGCGGGCGCGGTGCGTACGGCGCGGCAATTTCACTCCGGCACAGGGGTTACGGACGATATGGCGGTCCTCGACGGCAGCCCCGCAAATCATCCGAAGCACCCCCACCGCGTTCTCAATGGTCGGCACGCCCATCCGGGCCGCCACCATCTCCGAGACCCACGCACGGACTTCGCTTGCTCGGGCATTGCGAATTTCGATGCTGCCCCAACGTGGCTCGACATAGAGCCCCCGGGTATGGCTCCGATTGAATGCCGTGGTGTCCTTCAGATGGGCTTGGGTTTTGAGCCACCGGCGACCTAGATCTCCGATGGTTTCGCGACCAGCCGAAGGAGCGACATGGGTGCCGGTGACAAGCGCGCTGGTCGCATCATCGAGCCAGGCTTGGGCGTCAGCTTTGCGGGTGAAGGACTTTGCGTGTTCCTGGCTGCTGTCGTCGACGTAGCGGGCCCGCCAGCGTTTGCCGCACCCATGGTTGGCCGAGGGGACTCTCTCGCTGGTCTTCGCGCCGTCCTCCGAGGTGGTGGTGACGGTCTTGTACCAGCGGTCTTCTACCCCACTGCGGCGGTTGCGTCGCCCGCCCATTTCATGCAACCCCGCCGCGGTCAGACGCGGCTTCCTGCTCGGCGATCCAGGAGTGAATGACGCTCTCGCGCCAAACGCGCCGGCGCCCGAGCTTGAAGCTCTTCGGGCCTTTGCCTGCCCATGCCCAGTAGCGCCAAGTGGCGGCGGGAATGCCGGTCAGGGCTTCGCAGTCGGTGGCCTGGAGGTAGCGGTCGGTGGTCATGGAATCTCCTCGGGTAGAAGGGGTGTGGGGATTGGTGCGCACGCTGTCGCGCGGTGCGCTGGAGCTGTCGCAGGGTGCGCACGAGCTGTCGCGGTACGCACCACTGGGCTGTCGCGTGGTGCGGGCGGGGTCGGTGGGCTGTCGCATCAGCGCTCACCGCCTGTCGCATGGCGTCGCACCTTGTCGCGCGTTCCAGTTGGAACACCTGCGTCACGTCGGGTCCGCACGCGATCGATACCGGTGAGCTTGTCGAGGCTGGTCACCCGAAGTGCCAGGTCAGGGATGTCAGGCAGGGTCTGTCGCGCGACTGTCGCAATGTCGTCGGCGGTGAGGTAGCCGTCGCAGACGTAGAGAATCTCGTCGCATTCGTCGTGGTGCGCCTGTCGCACAACGGCATTCAGGCGGTGCGTAAGCTGCGCATCGGTGACGTGTCGACTGGTGTCCACCTTCACCGCAACGGGCCGATGATCGGGCCGCAACAGCCGCCCGTCGTAGGCGTAGAGGCCCGGACCGGGGTTGTCGTGTCGCATGACGCGGTCGGAGATCCACTGCTCTGTCGCGTGCGCACCGAGCGCGACACGGGTTTTGGCGACCGCCCGGCAATGCACCGCGAAGTTCGGCGTCGGCTGCCAATCACCGGGACGCCACCCCAATACCCACTCGGCGGCCTCACGGGTGGGCACCACCCATTTCGGGCCACGCTGCACAGAAGTGATGCGATGCACCGCGTTGGCCGCACTCAGTTGGTTGGCCAGGTCGTAGACCTGGGTGTGTCCGATGCGCATGAAGTCGGCGAGTACATCCATTTGCATGCCGCGCATCTCGGCGAGCCCGATGAGGGCGCGGATGCTACGCGAGGTGAGTTGGGAAAGTTTGATCATGACAAGTCCTTGAACGTGGTGGTGCGGGTTTGGGGCACAGCCGGTTTCGTGACCCGGTTCGAGAGGTAGCGGCCCCAGTCGTCGTCGAAGTCGCGCACGGCGAGGGCGAGTTCGATGTTCTGGATCTCCGGCGGAAGCCGCTCGGCGGCGGCGTGCACGCCGTCACTCACGCGGGCGGTGCGGCACAGATACAGCAGGCCCACCAGTTCCTCGGGCGCACTGTCGCGGGCCGCGCGGATCGCACCCATCAGGGCCCGGTCCATCGCCAGCGGGGATTTGCGGGTGAGTTCGACTTCCAGCGCCCACCAGCCGTGTAGGCCCTTGATCTGGCCGAAGAACAGCCCGTCATGGATGTGAGCGCGGCCAGCAGCGAATTCTGTTCGCTTGGAACGTGACTAGAGTGAGGCCCGCTGAGCGCGGTGCCAGAGTTCGCGTTCGGACACCCACGCTTCCAGGTCCGAGCCCACCAGCATCAGCCGCGCCTGCGCGACCGCCCGGTGGTGAGCCACACGGCCCAGGGAGGGCCGCCAGGGCTGCACCTGCCAGCCCAGGAACCGTGAGGCCGTGGCGGGAGTCGCGACGACCCACTTCTCCCCCGCCTGCACCTGCTCCAGCGGGCGCACGAGCTTGTCTTCGCGCAGCTGGCGCACGAGAACGTACACGTGCGGCCGTTCCATCCTGAGGAACCGGCCGAGCAGGTCGAGCTGCATACCGCCGTGCTGGGACAGCAGAGTCAGGGCGGTGGCCTTGCGCGCGTTCGACCGCGGTTCGCTCTTGCCGCGCAGCCGATGCACCGTCGAGCGTGGAAGTCCGACGCGGCACCCGATCTCGGCGTCGGGGTGGCCGGCGGAACGCAGTGCGGTGATCTCACCGAGCACGGTTTCGACCTGGCGGGCAGTCAAACCGAGCCGGTCGGCGATATCCCGGTAGCTCTCCCCGAGTTCCCGGAGTTTACGGATCAGGGTGTCGCGTTCGTCTGCGGACACATGCTTGTACCGGTCACCTGGGTCCGGCGGGATGTCGATTTCTCGACTCATACGAGACGTTCCTTTCGATCCAATGATTTTCTGAAAGTTGTTTGCGCCCAGTCGAACTAGAACAAATTGAGCCCGTTTGAACAATGGAAAGGAGGCGATAGTGGACCATCCGACGCCTTCAGCACGACATGGAGAGACAGAACCGGACGAATTCAGATCGATCCGGAAAGACATTCGCCCACAGGACTATTCGGCAGGGACGGCGACCAACGCATGGCCCGCCTCCGGTCATCGAGTGCGGCGTCGATCAACAGCCGGACGCACGGGCGCCGACAGCCCGGCGTACAAGTCGCGTTCCTTGATCGGGGCGGTCTCACCGATCCAGCTCATGAGCGACCGCAGCCGATCGTCGATGGCCGCAGTCACTTCCCGCTGATCACGAGGCTCTCCGGAACCGACCACCGAGTCAGGTGATCCATTTGGAACACCTGCACGAGCCGAGATGCGAAGTGCCCGAAGGGTTCGGTCCCGAACACCCGCGGCATCAGGCGATACATTCGGACCACGTGAGTCAGATGGCTCAGGTGGTTCACTGTGAACCACCTGCTGCCGATCGTCCGGCCGCGGCAGGTGCTGTCCACTTTCCTGGACACGCTGCGGCAAGGCGGCTGGCGAGAACAGCTCATCGACCGTGTAGCCGGGAAGCATCGCTTCCAACACCGCGCAGTGATCGGCATGCGGCAGCCCCTTGAGGTCGCCGGAGAGCCATTTATAGAACTGCGCCTTGCCAGGAGCCAGCCCGACCAGATCCCGATCAACCTTCTTCGCAGCCTTGTTGTACTCACGCCGGAACACCGGATGAGAGTTCCAATGCTTCTCCCGCAGAACCCGTTTCAACTCCGTCCCGCCATCGGGATTGCGGGTAGCGTCGCCGTTCACCGTGACCGCCTCCGATCCACCGCCAGATGCGCCGGCGCCTCAACCGAAGGGCCGTGCCCGTAGTCCCGGTGGATGTCGCGCTCCTTCAGCGGGGCAGTTTCGCTGATCCAGCTCATCAACGACCGCATCCGCGTATCGATCGCCGCGGTGATCTCCTGCTGCGACGGCTTCCCACCGGAACCGACCACCGAGTCAGGTGATTCATTTGAATCACCTGACAGAGGCGAGACCCGCAGCAGCCGGTCAGGATCAGCAGGCCGGATCGGACGAGGCCGAGCGACGGGCTCGAACAGCTCACCTGCCGTGTAGCCCGGCAGCATCTCCTCCAAGACGCGGCAATGATCCGGATACGGAAGCGTTTTCAGATCACCGGCCAGCCACCGATAGAACTGGGCCTTGAGCGGACCGCTCCCGACCAAATCAGGATCCAGTCGTGCGGCCGCCTTGTCGTACTCACGAAGGAACACACGGTGGGTCTGCCAATGCCGTTGCCGCAGCTGTACTTTCAGCTGAGTGTCCGGCCCGATCCTGCGGGTCCGCCCCGACGCGTCCGTGCTGGAGCGGTCCACGCACGCCTCTTCTTTGTCATAGTCAGAGGTCGGCGGGAACAGACGGTCAGCTCGATGACTCATCGGGGCACCCCCTCGTTGTGGTCCGTCGCCAGGCGACCAGCGGCGGGCGAAACGAGAGGCGGTATCACCCCTGATAGAAGCTGGTTCGACACCAGCAGGCAGCGTTCTACACTGGACATGCTTCAGTGGCCTTTCAAACCTGAAGTGAAAGCCGAAGCAGCGGACACTGCTTCGGTATCGACTCCCCGGAAGCGCCAACTGCCGGGGAGTTCCGCAAAGTTGATTTACACCCCCTAAACTGCTTTGGCCAACTTGAGAAAGCTGATTTAGTGGGCGTAAACACAGGGTAGGCCGAGGGATCCAGGGGAGTCAATACCCCCTAAACTGAAGCTCGTGATGGCCGACAACGACGAGTTTGACGCGGTACGCCGCGATCCCGACCCCCTGAGGAGGGGGCGGCGCGCTGGCGAACTCATGACGGTCTACCAGCAGCGTGCCACCGAGCTCGCGCGCCTACGACGAGCAGCCATCGACGAGGCGTATCGCGAGCTCGGTCTGAGTTACACGGAGATCGCTGCCGAGCTCGGGCTTACCAAGGGCCGAATCACCCAGATCAGGAGCACTGCACCGCCAGCCGAGCGCGCCTTCTTTGGCGTTGGCCCGGTAGCAGTCGGCATCCCGCGTCGGTACGGGGTCGAGGAAGGTCGTGAGCGCCCGTTCTTCGATGCTGTTGACATGACAACGCAGGCGGCCACGGAGGCCGTGCTGTCCCGGTTGTCCCTAGTATCAACAACATTCGCGATTGAGCCCGATCAGACCGAGATACCGTCAGGCGATGCCGTGATCGTCTGCGGACCCAAGTCAGCGCCGATCGCCCGGCACCTACTCAATGAGGACCCCTTCCTGGACTTCATTCGAGCCGATGAGCGTTGGTGGATCGCCGAAAGAAATCTGCCGCAGAAGCGATTCGACTCTCCGTTTCGGCGCGCAGAGCCGAAGCGCATCGACGTCGGCTACTTCGGCCGGCACCTGCTGCATGGCCGAACAGTCGTACACGTTGCTGGGATCACGAGCATTGGTTCACTCGGCGTCACCCGATGGCTGGAGGGCAACTTCTCGGACGTGTTCCGCAGCAGAGAGGATCTGTCAGTCAGCGGCGTGGTCGAGTGCGACTTCGATGAAAACTTCGAAGTCACTGACGCCAGACTGATTGCTGGACCCTACACATGGTGATCATGGATCGACCGATCAACATACAAGCCGCGCAGTTACCTGCTAGCTCGGACGAAGACCGAATGGTGGTAACTACCGATAGCTTCGCCGTAATCGATGGCGCGACTACGCATTACGAAGTACACGGGCCGACGGGCGGAGACTACGCCGACCAACTGGCAACCGCGCTCGATGACGAACTTCGCTCCAACACAGCAAGGCCGCTGAAAGAGGTACTCAGGCGGGCAATGAAGAGAACCATCGTTGCCCTCGACCTTGTACCGAGCTCATCTATCGCACCGTCCTGCACGGTGGCGATCGTTCGCGCAAGTAAATCCGGGGTTGTTGATGTATTGGTGCTGGGCGACTCGGCGGTTGCTTTTGGCCTGAAGGATGGGTCAGTGAACGTGCTTTCCGACACCAGGCTGGACGAGCTCAACCTGCCGGCGAGCCGTGAGTATCGCACACGTCTGCGTGAAGGCTCAGGCTACGACCCAACCCATCGAGCTCTACTTTCAGACCTCCAGCGCGATCAGGCACGGCGCCGAAATCGCGAGGGTGGCTATTGGATCGCCTCTACCGATCTCTCGGCTACTGAGCACGCGATCACCGTTTCTCTGCCTATCGAAGAGTTGAGGTGGGTCGCCGCCGCCACAGACGGCGCGGCCGATTCTATTGAATCTGCCGGGATCACATGGGAGGAGATCGGCACAGCCGACAGCTCCCGCATAGCGCATCTGCTCGAACAGTGCCACAACTGGGAGCAGTACGAAGACCCAGACGGGGCCATTCGGCCAAGATCCAAACGGCATGATGACAAGACCATCGCCGCGTTCAGGACTGCCTGACTGCTCCGATTCTGCTCGAAGAGTGCTCGTACCTTGCTCGTACAGTGCTTGTACTAACTTTTCCGGGGCGTTTCCGTTCCTGCTGCCCTCCACCACACCCCCTGAGCTGCGCCTTTCGGCGCAGGACTCTGGTCTGGTCTGGCCGAGACTATATCCGCCTTCGGAGGACATAGTCTCGGCCAGACCAAAACAAATTGAAAAGAAATGTTCGGGGGT